>PNNY01000029.1 GCA_013824485.1 Sideroxydans sp. | reverse complement strand
CCTCCTTTTGAAATAGATAAGCAAAGAATAGCCCCAGAAACAAAAAAACCATGAGTGCCCGACTGTTAACTACAGCAAATGCCACAAATGCAATAACAAAAATTGTCAACGCAAATAATGAGAAAAAGTAAGTGGTTGATCTCATTTCCCGTTTTATTGTTGGAAGTAATATCGCCAACAAAGTAATTACTGGTAAAGCTAAAACATCATGGGTTCGCAAAATAGCTAGGGTGGCTAAATTCACCCCACCCACAATTTCAGCAATCTCTTCAGTTCCTACCCTGCGAACATACATTTCGTTATTGACCGCAATAAATGTAAAAGCAACCTCAAATGCTAAGAAAAATATGCATAAAAAAATCAACTTAGACTCAGACAAATCGAAATGAACCAACTCATCATGTTGGCAGTTCTTACCATTAATCAGTAATCGATATATCAAAACCAAGGGAGCTATAAACATACTCACAACTGAAACCCCTAAATAGGGGTATGCGGCTGTTTCTATACTAGCAACCTCAACTTGCGTCAGTGATGTGATCATTGGCGCAATCACAAGATATAACACTGCAAAACTCAAAAATAGTATGAAGAAAAAATCATTGCCTAGTCGAAGTCGGTTTCGACCCGCAAATACAATCGGAGCTAAACCTACACAAAGCAGCAAGGAAAACAGTTCTTGATTCATTGATAATCAAAATCGAACATCAAGTTGCGCCACTTTTCATTACCGAAGCAGTCATCATTAGTCGGCTCAAATCTCTAGTTAATACGCTCTTCACAATGTGCCTCAAATACACCAACCCTAGGCCATATATAGGAAAGGAATAATTTCGCCTTACCCAACGCAATTGGGATTGGAGATGCCACTGATAGCGCTTTATTCTCATCTGATTACTACTTGTTCCAGCTTCATGCTCCACAAGCGCGTTGGACGCAACCGCCAATTTGAACCCTGCATCACGTAGCCGACAACATAAATCTGCATCTTCCCAGTACATGAAGTACCCAGTATCAAACAGACCGATATTCATAATTGCACGCGCCGTTAAAAGCATTGAAGCGCCTGTAATCCAAGAGTAACGATTAGCAGCGATTTCAGATTCGGATTCGGAATATCTGCAATTAAATGTGATCGGGTTCATTATCGAGCCGGCATGTTTAACAACAGCGCCAGTGGGATCATGAACATGCGCACCAACTACGCCAATATCTTTGTCGCTTAATGCTCTTTTCAGCAAGCTTTCTAAACAGCCCTCATTCGGCACAGCATCATTGTTTACCAGCCAGATGTATTCAGCACCTATTGAGAGGGCGTGTTCAATACCAGTGTTACATCCCGCGCCAAACCCTCCATTCTCTGATCTAGCCAGTATCGTGGTTGATGGTAATGCTGCTTTCAATATCGCAATTGAATCATCGCCGCTGCCGTTATCTACCACCACCACCACTGGTGGCAAAGTCTGTTTTTCCAGCGCATAGACTGCATCAATGGTTCGTTGAGGTTGCCGCCAATTAACTAGCACAGCAACTACCTTCTCGGCACTACCCTTCAAATTTTTATGCTCTGCATTCAAGTCGGAGTTCCTCTCCAGAAAGCGATCCCGAAAATATGCTCGCGAACCACCCCAGTATTGCCAGAGTTTCAATTTCAAATCTACTTGCTCCCTCTGGATTTGCACCACGAGCAAGCCTTAAACTTTGTGCCAGAATCGAGCCAGACCGAGCAGTAGTCGTTACGCGGACATCCCTAAATCCTGCCTGCTTAGCCAAAGCAAGCAATGCATTAGGACCGAATATATGCAAGTGCCTCGGCGGCTCCAAACCTCTCCAATTTTTAACAAACAAACGATGCCCCAGAGATGCGGCATTAGGAGTCGTCAGCACGAGGCGTCCATTATTCTTTAACACCCTGCGACACTCTTTCAAAAAGCCCAGCGGGTCTGGCAAATGCTCAATCACGTGACTGGAGACAACGGCATCGAATGATTCACTAGGAAATGCCGCATCTTCAACAGATCCTAGACGTGCATCTAACCCTCGATCATGTGCAAGACCAACACTCACCTCATCAAATTCGACTCCGACAACGTTCCATCCTAGTCCACCAAGCCTTGCAAGTGTTGCCCCATTCCCAAACCCCACTTCTAGCAACCTGCCGCCCTCGGTGTAAGGCAACCAAAAAATTCTTGCCGCCGCGTCATCTCTCAACGTTGGAATCGACTGTATGAGCCAACGCCCTATATTTCCAGCCCATCCGCTCATTGCGCTATACCCATATTTAGCAGAAAGATATCTATTCACCGATTGAGTAAATATTTGCTTTGCCTTGCCGCCAATCGGCTCTGCAGTATGTGTGTGGTACTGTTTGTAGAAATAAGGAAGCAACTCTGGCGATGGCGCAGGATTCAACCAACGAAGATCGCATTGAATGTTTGAACAGCGGCACATACTCCAGCCACCTTCGATTGCGAACAATCTGTCTTCTAGCTTTTCATAAAGTAGATTGCCCACAGCACCACAAGAAATGCAGTGTGATTTATCAATGTATCCTTCTTTTATTTGAGCTTTACACATATCAGGCTTTGAATATTTTTAAATTAAATGGAAGTGCAATATCCAATATCGATAGTCGCAAAAAAGCTTTTGTTGCAGGAAGGTCGTGAGTTGCCGTCAGGATGAGCCGGAATGTAGCCGCAATAAGCACGCCGTAGGCAACGCCCTCCGCTCCATATAGGAAACCCAGCACCGTTCCAAAAATCACAGAACCTATTGCTTCCACTGCGGGGGATAGCCACAAAAGGTTTTGCTGACCCAGCCCCAACAAGGCTGTCGTATAAGGCCCCGTCATTTGACGAAAAAGATTTGCAATCGCTAGTGGCATCAAAAGGGAAGGAATCTGTTGTGCCAGTATATTGCCCACCCAAATGTTGAGAAGCCATTGTGGCAACATTAAAACCACCAGAGTGGAGGCAATTAAAAACAGTTGGAATGGTCGCTGGAGTTTTAGGAATAAATCTGTACGAGTCCTGACATCGGATTTTGCATATTGCGCCATTTTGACGGCGAATGGCCCTGCCAACGCGCCAGACAATCCCGCAATAACCGTCATGAGTGAAGCTGTAACTGCAAATGCGGCCACCTTCTCTGGTTCGACACCTGAAACTATAAATGGCGCGACAGACAAAGTGAGAAGTGCGCAGAGTTGCCACCACAACACACCTCGCGCAATGCTAATCTGATTGATTAAACCGACTCTATCCAGCTTTCCAAAAATGCGTCCCTCGAAAGGGATATGTCTACTTCCAAAATAACCAATCAATATCGCCATCAATATAGTGACCAAAGCGAATAGATAGATAATATTTGCTGGCTCCAATTGCTGATTGCCTTCTGGCAGTATAAAGAATATCCAAATTGAAACGGTAGCCAGTCCTACAAATGGCCCGCCACACTTGAATAAGTTTTCCCAAAGAAAATCCTGCCGTCCAGACGAATAAGCTGTCACAGCCAAGATAGGAAAGGTTAACGAAGTAGCAACGCCAAGAATAGCAATCGACTTGCTCGCCACACTTGCAAATTCTTCGCTCCAATTAAGCAATGACGGCAACAGTAGTGAAGCTACAATTGAAATTACAGTTGCAAAGAAGCCAATAAAAGCAAGCAGGCTAATAGCAGTTCCAAACAGCTCTACGCTACCAGAAACTCCACCCTCGGAATTCATCTGTGCAAATCTAGGTGCCAGTGATTGTTGGATTGGAGTTGCTAGCAACATCAAAAAGGGAACGAATTGAACTCCCAATAAATATGCTCCAAAAGATTCGATTGGCATCGCACGCGCCAAGATACCTGGCAACAACAATGCGTACAACAGCATCAATCCTCCACCTGTCAGATTTAGCAATGTATTCATGCGAAAACTTCTAGGATTCATTTCTTAGAGCCTCGCTCAATCGAGCTAACTAGCATAAGAATACCCAGCACAAAGTGCATGTACCCGTGGCGATAGTTCTGCCTATCAAACATATTCATTTACCAGCGCTTCAATCATCTGGGTTGATTGAGTCACAAGCTCGACGTCCCCTCGCGACTCCACATTCAATCGCAACAACGGCTCAGTATTCGATCCGCGCAGATTGAAACGCCACTCGGCGAACTCTGCACTCACACCATCGGTGCGATCCACGACAGGATTCAGCGGCAAGTAGTGTTGCAAGATGCGTTCGATGCTCTGTTTTACATCGCTCACGCGGTAGTTGATCTCGCCACTGCAGGGGTAGGCTTTGATGCGCTCTCCCACCAGTTGCGACAGGTGCTTACCACTGCGGCTCAGCAATTCGGTCACCAATAACCACGGGATCATGCCGCTGTCGCAATAGGCGAAGTCGCGGAAGTAATGATGCGCGCTCATCTCGCCACCGTAGATGGCATTCTCCAAGCGCATGCGCTCTTTGATGAAGGCATGACCGGTCTTGGATTGGATGGGGTTGCCGCCGGATTGTTTGACGACGTCGATGGTGTTCCAAGTGAGGCGCGGGTCGTGGATGATCTTCTCGCCAGGGTTCTTGACCAAGAAGGCAGCCGCCAACAGTCCCACGATGTAATAGCCTTCGATGAATTCGCCGTGTTCGTCGAATAGGAAGCAACGGTCGAAATCGCCATCCCATGCGATGCCCATATCAGCCTTGTGCGCCTTCACCGCATCGGTGGTGGCGGCACGGTTCTCGGGCAACAATGGGTTGGGGATGCCGTTAGGGAACGTGCCATCTGCTTGGTGATGCACTTTGATGAAGGTGATGGGGAGGTTCAGTTGTTTGAAGCGTGCCTCGATCTCATCGATGACATGCCCTGCCGCCCCATTGCCTGAGTTGACCACGAGCTTCAGCGGTTTGATAGCTGATGGTTCGATGTAGGTCAGCAGGTGATCTACAAAAGGCTTGAGGATAGATTGCTGGGTGAGGCTTCCACGCTTGCCTGCGGGTGCAAACTGGTTGGCTTCGGCCAAGGCTTGGATGGCTTTAAGGCCGGTGTCGCCACTGATAGGAACCGCACCACGGGCAACCAACTTCATGCCGTTGTAGTCCATGGGGTTGTGACTGGCGGTGACTTCGATGCCACCGTCCACGTCCAGATGGAAGGATGCAAAGTAAATCTCTTCTGTTCCTACCATGCCGATGTCGATGACATCTGCACCACCATCCATCAAGCCATTAGCCAAGGCTTGTTTGAGTGTGGCACTGGTGAGGCGCACATCGCCGCCCACGACCACACGCTTGGCACCCAAGTGTTGCGCATAGGCGCGCCCGATGCGATAGGCGACATCATCATTGAGCTCTTCGCCCAGCTTGCCGCGGATGTCGTAGGCTTTGAAACAGGTGAGGCTCATGCTTTTGCCCTGCCATACACGTCATCGAAACGCACGATGTCGTCTTCCCCTAGATACTCACCACTCTGCACTTCGATCATCACCAAGGGCAACATGCCGGGGTTCTCCAAGCGATGTTTGTGGCCAGCTGGGATGTAGGTGGATTCGTTGGTCTGGATAAAGAGTTCTTGCTGACCGTTGACGACCTTGGCCATGCCGCTAACGACGATCCAGTGTTCGCTGCGATGGTGGTGCATCTGCAGAGAGAGAGACGCGCCGACTTTGACTTCGATGCGCTTGATCTTGAAGTGCGGTCCTTCTTCCAGCACGGTATACGTTCCCCATGGGCGATGCACGGTGCTGTGCAGGCGGTGTGCTTCATGCCCTTCTTTCTTGAGACGGGCGTAGATGTGTTTGACGTCTTGTGCGCGGTTACGATCAGCGACGAGCACGGCATCGGCGGTGTCGATGATGACGAGGTCTTTAACACCCACGGCACCAACCATGCGGTCGTTGCTTTGGATGTAGCAGTTGCTGACATCGTGCATCATCACTTCGCCTTCGATACGGTTGCCTTGTGCATCCGCTGGGGTGAGGTCACCTAGCGCTGTCCATGAGCCGATGTCGCTCCAGCCGATATCGCAGGGGACGACGGCGACGTTGGCGGATTTTTCCATCACGGCGTAGTCGATAGAGTCATCAGGGACTTGCTTGAAGGCGGCGGAGTCCAATTCCAATTGGCTGAAGCCTTTGCCTTCGGCACTGCGTGATTCGGCGATACAGGCTTTGGTGGCAGCAAGGATGGCTGGGCAGTGTTTCTCCATCTCTTTGAGCATGACGCCCACTTGGAAACAGAACATGCCTGAGTTCCACAAGAAGCGGCCAGACGCGACGTATTCTTTAGCGGTCTCTAGCTTAGGTTTCTCGACGAAGCGTTTGACGGTGTTGCCATCGGCTTCGATGTAGCCATAGCCGGTCTCGGGCATGTCGGGCTTGATGCCGAAAGTAACGAGTTTGCCTTGGCCGGCCAGCTGCATCGCACTCGCCACTGCCTTGGCAAAAGATTCTTGGTCGGCGATCAGGTGGTCAGCGGCCAGTACGAGCAGGCAAGCGTCATCACCATGCTTTGCAGCCACTTGAAGTGCGGCAGCGGCGATGGCGGGTGCGGTGTTGCGACCGAAGGGTTCGAGGATGAAGCGGTTGGTGAAGGCTTTGTTGTCTGGGATGCTAGAAACTTCGCGGTATTCGTCTTCGGTCTTGAAGAACAGTTCACGGTTGGTGACGGTCATGGTCTCGACCGCCTGCGGTAACACTGCACCACGTAGCCACGCCTTCTGCAAAAGACTCTGGCCATCTCCTAAACGGATGAAAGGTTTTGGATGGGTCTCACGCGAGACTGGCCACAGACGGGAGCCGGCGCCACCGCATAGGATGGTTGGGATGAGTTTCATAGGCTTTTCAATCAATAGAGTGCCAGCCTCAACGGCTGGGTGCGCATTTTAAAGTGTGGCGACCTTTTCACCTAGCCTCTTAATGGCCTATATATTTTTCTGGATCAAGTCTATGTTCGCTGCTTGCGAATCCGAATTGAACTCAGCTTAGTTACAATACAAACCTGTCCCCAAAACTAATTACCGTGCTCTCACACTTACCCCCCAAGCCGCGCATCGCCATCGTTCGCTTCTCCGCCCTCGGTGATGTGGTCTTGGTCAGCGCTGCCATCAACGCCTTACTAAGTGCGTTACCTGATGCCGAGGTCACGTGGTTCACCAGTCCGCTCACCCACTCATTGCTCCACCGCATGCCGGGTGTGCAGTTCATCGTGGTAGATAAACCTCGTTCTTTTTCGGATTACCGTGATTTTTATCGTCGCTTTCGCGAGCGCGATTTCGATGTGGTATTAGCTATGCAGGCGAATCTGCGTATCAACCTGCTCTATCCCGCCTTACGTGCACCACTCAAAATTGGCTTTGACCGCACTCGTGCTCGCGAAGGACAGTGGCTGTTCTGCAACAAACGCATCGCCTTCCACGACAATCATCTAGTCGACAGCTTTTTGTCGTTCGTTGAAGTGTTGACGGGGCGAGCTGTCGAAGCAAGCTGGAATCTACCCATTGATGATTCTGACCACGCATGGGCGAACGATCAGTTACGACATCTACCAAGGCCGCTGATCGCGATACATCCTTATGCCAGCAAGGCAGAACGCAACTGGTTGCCAGAGCGGTATGCCGAAGTGATACAAAGGGCTCCTTGCAGTATCGTGCTAACGGGCGGCAATTCCCCCGCTGAACTAGCGTTGTGTGAACAACTTGCCAACGTCGCTCCTGACCGCACGCTGAATCTTTGCGGCAAGACTACGCCAAAACAATTGGCTGCCTTACTAGGTAAAGTGAACGTCCTCATTGCTCCCGACACTGGCTCAGTGCATATCGCCAGAGCAATGGATACGCCCGTCATCGGTCTTTATGCGGTCGCCTCGCCTAAACTGACCGGCCCCTATCAACGCTTGGAATATTGCGTAGACCGCTACCCGCAAGCTGTGCATAAATATCTGGGCAAAGACCCCGAACATTTGCCGTGGAACACGCGTGTACATCACCCAGATGCAATGTCACTCATTGAAGTTGACGATGTAATGCTGCAACTGGGACGCGTACTGGAGGGTACGAAATGATGCGCCTATTCGACTCTCGATTCGCTTACACAGCGCTACTTTGGCTGCTACTGCCTTACGTCTTTTTCCATCTCTGGTGGCGTTCGCGGAAACAGCTTGAATACCTTGAACACGTAGCCGAACGTTTTGGTCGCTACAACGTTATAACCGACAAGCCCGTCATCTGGCTCCATACCGTCTCCGTTGGAGAGACCCGTGCTGCCGCGACACTCGTCCGTAGCCTTCGCGTCAAATATCCAAATCATCAGATTCTACTAACTCATACCACCCCTACCGGCCGCGCCGCGAGCTTACAGTTGTATGGCGATGAAGTGATGCGCGTCTATTTGCCCTACGATTATCCATTCGCCGTTCAGCGCTTCCTCGATCATTTCAAACCCGAAGTAGGTGTCCTGCTTGAGACTGAGGTTTGGTTCAACTTGGTACATCGTTGCAATGCATCAGGCATTCCGTTGTTACTGCTCAACGCACGCTTATCTGAGAAGTCGGCCAAGAAATATGCTCGCTTTCCCCATCTCACTCATGAAGGCCTGCACGGACTGCACCTGATCGCCGCCCAAACTGATGCGGATGCACAAAGATTGGCAGAGCTCTGCGGACGCGCCGTATCCACGATGGGCAATCTTAAGTTCGACATCGAACCACCCGCAGGGATGCTTGAGTTAGGCGCTCGCTTGCGCAGATCGTTCGGAGAACGCCCCGTGTTTCTCGCAGCGAGTACTAGAGAGGGTGAGGAAGAGATCCTACTGAACATCCTACAGAAAGTTGCAAACAAGGACTTGCTCACTGTCATGGTTCCGCGCCATCCTCAGCGCTTCGATGAAGCAGCGAACCTCATCGAGCAACACAGTCTTCGCCTGCAACGTAGAAGCACCAACGAGGCGATCTTCCCCAATACACAGGTCGTATTGGGAGACAGTATGGGTGAGATGTTCGCCTATTACGCCGCCTGCGACATCGCGTTCATTGGAGGTAGTCTGCTTCCCTTCGGTGCGCAGAATCTGATCGAGGCGTGTGCCGTTGGTAAACCCGTGCTCATTGGCCCCTACACCTACAACTTTGCACACGCCACCGAACTCGCTGTTGCGAGCGGGGCGGCAATCCAAGTTAGTGATGCACATCAACTCGTAAGCGAATTGAATTCACTCTTAAGTGACTCATTTAGATCTGGAAAAATGGTTACTGCTGGACTTGAGTTCGTCAGAGAGAACCAAGGTGCGACAAGCCATGCCTTGCAACTTCTCAGCATGGCACTTGACGCTAGAAAGGGATAGATGAATCGACGGATATCCGCCGATTCGGTTTAGTGCAACGCCTTGTTGACTTGGCTTAGGTCTGCCTCAGCCAGATTGCCGACCGCCGCCTTCAAACGCAGATGGCTGATCAGATAGTTGTATTCAGCCTGAAAAAGGTCGCGGCGTGTCGAGTACATCTGCTGTTGCGCGTTGAGCACATCTAAGCTGGTGCGCACACCCACTTCTTGACCTAACTTGCTCGCCTGCAACAGACTTTCGCTAGACTTCAATGCTTGCTGTAAAGCTTGCACTTGCGCGATACCGCTCACAACACCCAGATAAGCTTGGCGTGTCTGCAACTCTACGTTACGGCGTGCGTTCTCCAAATCTTGTTTTGCCTTGTCGTGATTCGCCGATGCTTCACGCCATTTGGATTGGGTCGCACCGCCTGCGAACAGCGGCATATTCAATTGCAAACCAACGGATGTGCTCTTAGTATCACCACACGAGAAGCTGCACCCTGTCGTATTCGAATAACTTCCGACCGCATCCAAAGTTGGTAAGTGACCTCCGCGATTCTTCGCCACCTCTTGTTCCGCCATTGCCTCAGCCGCTTGCGCCATCACGATTTGGTAATTGCCTTGTTGTGCATCAGCCACCCATTTCTGCGCATCAGCCGGGTTCGGGGTCTCGAGCTTGAAGCCCTCACCCAATGTGTTCAACTCCTTGACGTCTGCATTCACCAATTGTTGCAGGGTGCGCTTCTTGATTTCCAGATTATTCGCTGCGGCAATCTCTTGCGCTACTACCAAATCGTAACGAGCCTGTGCTTCGTGCGTATCCGTAATGGTCGCCGTACCCACTTCGAAATTGCGTTTGGCTTGTTCTAATTGTTGTGCGATAGCGGTCTTCTGTGCATTGGTCAATTGCACCGTATCTTGCGCGATGAGCACATCGAAATAAGTCTGCGCGCTACGCAAGATGACATCTTGCTCGGCCAGTTTGAACTGCGCTTCAGAGATAGCCACTTGCAAGTCAGATTGCTGGTAGGTCGCCCAATTCTGTTCGCGAAACAAGGGTTGCACTACACTCACACCATAGCCGTGGCTGTTGTATTTCTTGTTAAGGATAGGCGACGACACATCGTTGTAAGTGGTGTTGGCAGTCAGATTCACGCTAGGCAACATCAACGAACGTCCCTGCGTCAGCTTCTCTTGACCAGCCTGTTGTGCGGCACGTGCAGAAGCGAAGACCGCATCTTGCCCTTGCGCCGCTTGATAGATCTCGATCAGATCGGTCGCCTGCGCTGATGCCTGCACACCTAGCGCCAACAATACGCTCACGGTCAATTTTGAGAATTTCATCGGATGCTCCAATATTAGAATATGCTAATATTACATGGAGTCGGCAACTGAGACAAGCCGGCCCTGCAAACAGTTTGAGAGTTAGATCAGAATACGAAACGCTGAGGTTGAGCCACATTCTGTAGCGGTGCGACGGCGGTTTCGAACAACACTTTGGTCTCGAAGCGATCTGCTGCGACACGCGTGATCAGTTGCGCTTGCATGGCAGGTGCATCTCCCACGATAGCGAACAAGCGCCCGCCGACCTTAAGTTGATTCTTGTATGCCTCAGGAATCATGGGGACTGAACCCGTCAGCGCGATAGCGTCATATTCAGCCTCGCCCCATTGATTTGCAGCATCCCCTACTTGCAAGGTGACATTGCCGATGTGGTGTGTCGCTAGGTTACGTGCGGCAGCCGCGCTCAATTCGGCAACGATCTCGACACTCGTGACTTGCGCGGCCAGTCTTGCCAGCAATGTGGTCAGATGTCCGCTACCCGTTCCCACTTCCAAAACGGTGTCAGTTGGTTGCAGATCCAGCGCCTGCAATGCCCGCGCTTCGATCTTGGGTTGCCACATAGAGACACCGTGCCCCAAAGGAACGTCGATATCCATGAATGCAAGAGCTTTGCTCTCTGCGGGAACGAATTGTTCGCGGCGCACCACCTTCAGCAGATCCAGTACTTTCGGGTCGAGCACATCCCACGGACGAATCTGTTGTTCGATCATATTGAAGCGCAATTTTTCCAAGTTCATTACTACTCTCCTTGTTCCTGTGTGCATCTTTGGCTGGTGCGACTCGGGGCAGTATAGCAACACCCCTGAATCGCCTCAACCACTGCGTTCCTCAAACTTCGACTTGCTTGACTATTACGCCGCGCAACTTATTCACTTTGCTCTGTAGCCAGACGATGAAATCATCCACATAGGTGTAAACCACGGGAATCACTAATAGACTAAGGAATGTCGACGTGATCAATCCACCGATGACCACGATTGCCATCGGTGAGCGGAAGCTACCGTCACCCAAACCAAGATCCATCGCCACTGGCAACATACCTGCGGCCATCGCCAACGTCGTCATCACGATAGGTCTTACGCGCTTCTTGCACGCATCCAACAAAGCCTCGGCACGGTTCATCCCCCGCTCACGCCGTGACACAATGGCGTACTCGACCAACAAGATGGAGTTCTTGGTGGCGATGCCCATCAACATGATGATGCCGATCATAGAAGGCATCGAGATGGCGCTGTTGGTCAAGAACAGAGCTAGGAAAGCGCCAGGAATGGACAAGATGAGCGCCCACAAGATGGTCGCAGGCTGCATGAAGTCCTTGAACAGCAACACCAGCACGATGTAGATACACATCACCCCAGTAAACATCGCCAAACCGAAGCTGGCAAACAACTCCTGCATCGCCTCCGCATCACCGATCGGAGCAATCTGTACCCCGGCTGGCATGTTCTTGATGGAAGGCAGTGCGAGTGCTGCTTCCTGCACCTTACCCATCGGTTGTCCCGCCAACTCCACATCGAAGGTGATGTTGCGCTGGCGATCGTAGCGATCGATCTGCGCAGGGCCACTCTCTATACTCAAGGTCGCCACATTGCCCAACATCACCGGACCGCGAGCCCCTGGAACCACGAGCCTAGACAATAGATCGATGTTCTGGCGAGAATCGTCTTGCAACTTCACAACGATAGGCAGTTGGCGTTCCGGCAGATTGAGCTTAGCCAAAGACTGGTCATAATCGCCATTGGTCGCCACACGTAGAGTCTCCGCAATGGCTGCCGAGGTCACACCCAAGTCCGCGGCTTTCGCAAAGTCAGGGCGCACCACCACCTCAGGCCGCAATATACTGGAGTTGGACACCACATTACCGATGCCAGGGATCGTACGTAGCTCCTGTCCCACTTTGAGCGCAGTCTCTTCTAACAATTTCCCGTTCTCACTGGTCAACACCAACTGGTACTTATCCGCAGAAGAACCCAAACCCACTTTGGTACGCACTCCAGGCAATTCCATCAATGAGTCGCGCAACTCCGTTTCGATGATCTGTTTCTTAGGCCGCTCATCACGTTCTTTAAGTTGAATGGAGAGCGTCGCCTTGCGCGCTTCTGCGGCACCGGTTGGTTCGAAAGCATTGCCCCCAGAAGCGCCACCACCGATAGCCGTGTAGACCAAGATCACATTGGGATTGCGCTCAACAATCTGGCGAGCACGTTCCGCCATGGCGTACGTCTGTTCGAACTTACTACCCGGCGGCAAAGTGATGGTGACTTGCGTCTGAGATTGGTTGTCCTTAGGTTGGAACGCAGTCTCTAACGTCCCTGCCAATCCGAACGAACCAAAGAAAAAGACTGCTGTGACCATCAGCGTCGTCTTGCGATTGTGCAGACACCATTGAGCCCACTTGAGGTAGATATTGATCCAACCCGGTGTGGCATGGGCCACACGTGGCTGCAAGAAATAGGCCGAGAACATCGGCGTCAGCAAACGTGCGACCACCAAAGAGAACAGCACGGCTACCGCCGCCGTCCAACCGAACTGGACGAAGAATTTTCCCGGGATTCCACTCATGAACGCAGTTGGCAAGAACACCGCAACCAGCGTGAAGGTGGTCGCAATGACCGCCATTCCGATCTCATCCGCAGCTTCCATCGCGGCTTGGTAGGGTGTCTTACCCATCTCCAAGTGGCGCATGATGTTCTCGATCTCGACGATGGCATCGTCCACCAGCACTCCCACCACCAATGACAATGCCAACAAAGTCACCATATTGATGGTGAAACCGAACAAGTACATCAGCGCGAACGTCGGGATGATGGCAAGTGGCAAGGCAGTTGCCGCGACGATGGTGGCGCGCGTATTACGCAGGAAGAAGATCACCACGATCACCGCCAAGATGGCGCCTTCAAAGATCATCTCCATCGAACCTTGGTAAGCCTGGTACACCGCATCGACGGTAGTGAACACCTTCTCGATCTTGATCTCAGGATGTTCTTTCTGGAAACCCTCCAATGCAGTGGCCACACCTGCTGCTACTGCAACATCACCTGCACCTAGCGAGCGCACGATCTCGAAACCAACGACTGGCTTACCGTTATGCAAGGCTGCTGAACGACGCTCCGCGATGGAATCACTCACGTTCGCCACCTGATCAAGACGAATGCGGCGTCCATCACGCAGCGACAGCTCCATCTGCCCGAGTTGCTGGGCAGTCTGCACCGTCGCCACTGTACGTACGGATTGTTCCATCCCGCCCAGATCGGTGCGCCCACCTGGTGCTTCTTGCTGTATTTGGCGTAACTGAGCGGATATCTCGGAGGCGGTGAGGTTGAGCGCCAACATCTTGGTCGGATCGAGTTCGACGCGCACTTGGCGCGTCACACCACCCACACGATTGACTGCGCCTACCCCTTTCACCCCCAACAACAACTTGGAGATGTTGTTGTCCACGAACCACGACACCTCTGCTTCGCTCATCTTCGGTGAGGTGATGGTATAGGTCAGGATAGGTTTTCCACTCAACTCCACCTTGTTGATGGTCGGATCCAACATCTCACGCGGCAGGTCACCTCGGATACGTGACATTGTCGAACGCACATCCTCCAGTGCCTCACGTGAATCACGCTCCAAACGGAACTCGGCATTGATGATGGCCGAGCCATCTTTGACCTGCGTATAGATATGTTTCAACCCTTGCGCGCTAGCGAGTGCGTTCTCGATCTTGCGTGCCACTTCGACTTCCATCTGATCCGGCGAAGCGCCAGGGATAGACGCGGTCACCGTGATCATCGGTAGATCGATGTCGGGGAACAACTGGATCTTCATAGCCTTGAACGCCATGAAACCCATGATGGTCAGCAGTGCGAAACCGAGCACCGCTGGAATAGGATTTCTAATAGACCAAGCTGAGAAGTTCATACGTAAGGACGCCTCTTAAATTTCAAAGTTCTAAGCAAGACAAGGCGCGAGCAAAAAATTGCGACGCGGCATATATCCGATATGTAAGGAGTAATTTTTTGTAAGCAACGCAGTATTGCGACGAAATTTGGAGTTTAAGAGGTGTCCTTTAGCCTTTCACCACTTGCACGGTGTCACCTTCAGTCAAGAAAGCACCTCCGCTCTCGACCACAGGCTCGTTCGCTTTGAGGCCTTGCTTGATCTCGACACGATCGCCCACTCGCTGACCGATGGTGACCGCATGTTCATTCACTTTGTTATCTGGACCAACATGTAGCACGTAGGTTTTGCTACCGCGCTGCATCACGGCAGATTGCGGCAAGGTCGCCAGTGTCCTCTTGCCACTACTGATATCGATGATCCCTCGTGCGTAAGCACCCGCAATGACACCGCTGCTGTTAGGCAAAGTGACCAAGGCGTAACCGTAGCGGGTCTGCGGATTCACCGATGGCGAGATCGCACGCACCACCCCCTTGATGACGCGCCCTTCACCAACGGACACTTCCGCCGTCATGCCTTTACGCAAAAGCATCAACTCATCAGCTGTCAGATCGGCACGCCATTCCAAACGACTCTTGCGGATGAGGCGGAACAACTCTGCGCCAGGTTGCAACATCGAACCCACGTTCGCGTTGGCTGCTGAGATCACGCCCGAATCAGGCGCCAAGATGCGGCCTTGCGTGGTCCTACCTGTCGCATCGTCCACTGCTCCCGTGAAGTTATCCAGCGTCACCAACACATCGCCTTGCTGCACATGGTCACCGATGCTCACCTTCACCTCGGCGATGCGCAGACCCTGCACCTGCGCACTGATGATGGCCTCTTGCCATGGCAGGATGCTGCCGTTTGCCGTCAATGAGCGCGCCCATTTGTCTTGGCGCAGCGTCGTCGTCGTCACTGTCAATGCTGGGCGGCCCGTAGCTGGCGCTTGGGCTTCTTCTGCCACACTGGTACTCGACATGCTCACCACACCTGCAACTGCCAGCGCACTCACCACCACACCACCAATGATCCATTTTTTGTTCTTCATCATATTCATCGTCCTATCGTTATTCGTGTTGATCACTTCTTGGCGCGAGCTGCGCGTTGTTTCTGTTCCGCCGCAATGAGTGCCATCGCGTATTCCACCAACCGACTCACCATCGTCTCCCTGGCTTTCTTACCTTTGACCAGTTGCGGCGCAAATTCTTCGACCGCGCTGCGTCCACCGTGAAAGTAGACCGTTGCCAAGCCTGCCAAGCAGAAGGTCAACCTATCCACCTCCGCATCGGGTTTCTTCAAGCCGAACTCACGGCACAACATTGCTTGCATCCGCTCGTGATTGGGTTTGAATGATTGGATCATCACATCACCCAGCACTCCGCTGGGTTCGGCTTCTTCGCGAGTGTGCAGACGCAAGAACAGTTGCAACATTGGGTCTTCGTCAGCATCCACTGGAAACAGCCAAGAATAGAAAGAATGCAGCGCCTCCTGCAGGGTGGTCTGTGTGATATCCAACGTAGCGAAGCTGTTGCTCTCATTCAGGAAGGGCAAGCGGAAGACTTCGCGATAAAGCTCTGCCTTGTCCCCAAAGTGGTAGTGAATAGAAGCCAGATTCACCTCGGCGCGGCGGCAGATCTCACGTGTGGTCGCCGCGTGATAGCCGACCTCGGCGAACACCTCGGTGGCGGCTTGTAGCACACGCCAACGTGTCTCTTCCTGCGAAGTGGGCTGATGTCCCAATAGACGTTGCGCCATCTCCATCAATGGGCAACATAGACTTTGCTTTGCGATCGAACTCACAGCTGCCTCGGAATCTGAAACGGGGGAGCAAGATATTTCAGTCGCTTGATTAAGTCAAGCGACTGAAATATCTTGGGATGGTTCTGTGTTCAGGCCGGCAGAACGTTCTCTCGATACGTCTCCAGCAACAACTCGACGAACCGATTCGCCTGTGGAGACATGAACTTACCCTTGCGCAAAACGAGTCCATAGCCCCGTTGCGGGAAATATTCCGAAAGTGGGATTGAAACGAGTTTCTCGTTTCCGGTCAGGCAGATATCGGTCACGATGGAGATGCCCATGCCTAATTCGACATACTTCTTGATGACTTCCCAGCCACCCGCTTCCAGCGTCACTTTGAACGACAGCTTGTGTTGCTGGAACACGTATTTGACCACCCCCCATGTAGAAAGGTGTCGAGGTGGAAGGATCAAGCCGTAATGGCTCACATCTTCCAAAGTGACCTTCTTTTTCTTGGCCAAAGGATGGCCAATCGGCACGATCAGGACTGGATCGAAGGTCACCAAAGGTTGATAGGTGATGTCATCCGGCACGTCCAACATCGAACCCACGGCAAAGTCGATCTCATCCGACTTCAGCATCTTCAAGCCATCACGTCCTGTCTCGTTGTGCAAACGCAGGTGGATACCTGGGTAGGCTTTGGTAAATCGGCTCACCACCTCGGGCAAAATATAGAGAATGGTGGATTCACCCGCGCCGATGTTCAACTCTCCCGACTCTAAACGGCCATGCTGAGCTTCGAAGTTCGCATGCAATCCATCCACCCCCTGCACCAAAGGCTCAGCTAGGGCATAAAGTGCCTCACCGTCAGGCGTCAGACGCATGGTCGGCCCACGACGCTCGAACAAAGTCGTCTTTAATTCCCGCTCAAGTGCTTGTATCTGAAGGGTGACCGAAGGTTGGCTCAAAAATAACTTCTGCGACGCCACGGTGATACTGCCGCTACGTACTACTTGGCAGAACGCACGTATCTGCTTTAGGCGGTTGTTTTTGTAATAAGCCTGCTTGTCTGCTGACATCCCCCACCCCTTTTAATTTTCTAATAATGAAAATTGAAATTATTGATTGCCCAAATGATAGTAACTTTAATAACCTTACTGCAACAAAAGTTAAAGAAAAAATAAAAACTACCTAAGTAGTCCGCTGGCATCAAACGTTGCAACCGGGGAGCAGCATGGGAACACTGCATAATATTTTCTTTGCTTTTGCGTTCATGGCAGGACTTGGCGTCCTGCTGGCGCTGTTTCTGGCTGTCGCCAGCAAACGCCTCTATGTATTCGAAGATCCCCGCATCGATGAAGTAGAAGAGATGTTGCCGCATTCCAATTGTGGCGCATGCGGCACGGCCGGTTGTCGCAACTTCGCCGAGCAAGTCGTCAGCGGAACAATCGAACCCGCTCGTTGCACCGTCAATCCTCCCGCACAGAATCTATCTATAGCCGAGATGCTGGGCATCTCGATGGGCGATGTCGAAAAGCGCATTGCACGTTTGGCATGCGCAGGTGGCCGCCACGTCGCCAAGATGCGTGCTCACTACGATGGTCTGAATTCTTGCGCGGCCGCGGCGGTCGCGGGGGGCGGCAAGAGTTGTACTTGGGGTTGCCTCGGCATCGGCGATTGTGCCGACGTGTGCGACTTCGATGCCATCACCATGGACAAATTCAGCCTGCCCGTCGTGGATGCCGCCAAATGTACGGCCTGCGGTGACTGCGTGGATGTCTGCCCCAAAGGACTTTTCTCACTTCAAGTAGAGTCGCACAAACTGTGGCTAGCCTGTTGCAACGAATCCGATGGAGACATCGCTGAAGCCGCATGCGAAGTGGCATGCACCGCCTGCGAGCGTTGCGTGGTGGACGCCGCACCCGGCCTCATCAGCATCAAGAACAAACTCGCCGTCATCGATTACAGCAAGAACGAAAGCGCACAGCGTGCAGCCATCGAACGGTGCCCCACAGGGGCCATCGTGTGGATGGAAGGAAGCAACATCAGCAAAGGCAAAGCTGCCAAGAAGATCATCCGCATCGAACCGTTACCTGTCATCGCAGAAGCATAAGGGGCAACCCTCAAGGAGAGACCATGTTAAACAAACTCAAACAATTCAAATTCCTTGGAACCGCATCGGATGCCGATGCGACCCAGACTCAGGTCAAATATCCCGGCGTGCGTGATGCCATTGATGGCAACACCGCCGTCATCATGGTGGAACGCGAAGCCTCCCAAGGCGCAGGCGCCTACCCCATCACACCTTCTACACAGATGGGTGAATACTGGGCGGAAGAAGTCGCCAAAGGCCATCTGAACGCGGCTGGCAAACCCCTC
>PNNY01000028.1 GCA_013824485.1 Sideroxydans sp. | reverse complement strand
AGCTCCTTGGCATAACCTGCCAGCTTGCGCTCGGTGGGTGATGCGTTGCGCGGCGGTACGATGTCCCAATCCACTGTCAGCAGCGCACGCTTGCGCTTGCCCATCTCGGCGTAGATGTGCGCGTCCTTCTCTTCCATGTCCATGAACAGCTCGTGCTGTGCACGGATATCACCTTGCTCGGCGGCTTCAAGGATGCGCGCCAGTTTGATGGGGGTCAGCCCACGCGAAGGGTGTGATGCGAATTCGCGGTGCAACTGTGCCAAGCGCGATGTCTGCGGCTCGACCAGCTCCGTACGTTTGATCGGCATACCCGATGCGTCGAGTATCGTTGATGTCACCATGATCTTCTTCCTCCGTCCTCATCGCGGCGGTTAGCGCCTGCGCTTTGATATTCGATCTTGTTGCTGCCTGATAGCGCCACCATCCACAGCATGTGCAACGCATCAGGGCCGTCGTCATGGTCTGCCTTGGGGAAGTGGCGCAGCTGGTCGAGCAGTGTGTTCTGGCTGGGGTGCAGGCGTATCAAGCCATTCGCCATGTGCGGTTGTAGCGTCTCGATGCGCAGCAGCTTGTCGGTGCTGGGCTGGATGCCACGGGCAGGCACAGGGATTCCGCGTGCGGCGCTGCGCTTCACCAGCTCGGTCTTAAGGAATTCTTGGAACTGCACGGTCTCGACCACCCACAGCAAGCACTTGTATTCCGCCTGCATGGCGATCACGTCTTCGATGATGCGGTCGGGCAGGCGCTTCTTGATCGCGGCCTCGACCACATCGAGGATACCTGTCTGGCGATTGAATCCCCCCACCAGCAAAGCAGACGGGTCACGCGATGCGCCTGCCTTACCCAGCGAGGGGTCGCATGCGCCGTAGAACACCCATTCCTTTAGGCGGTTCACCCAGAATGTGATGCTGTTGGCAAAGGGTGCATCATTACCAGACACGGGGTCGTTCTGCTGCTCAGAGTCGAACGCGGCGCGGCCATCACGTGCGCGTTTCACCATCAGCTTGTACAGCGGTTGGCCTTCTGGCCAACATACCACCGCACCCGCTTCCATCTCCAATTTGTTCGCTTGATAGAACGCCAGCGCGACTTCGGGGCCGAGGTTGAGCAGGGCTTCTTCCCACTTGTCCCACAGGTGCATGTTGTCTGGCCAGCGCTCGATTGACTTGAACTTCTTCGATGTCCACAGTGGGTTCTTCAGCAGGCGCGACAGCACCGAGTCGTAATGAAGGATGGTGCCGATCACGATCACATCCATCGAATCATCAGCCGCGCCCAACGACAGCACGGTCTTCTTCAGCCAGTTCTCCAGCTTGTCGCGCTGGTCTGGGCTGCGCACGTTCTCATCGTTCTCAAGGTCGTCGCCGATCACCAAGTCAGGGCGATGTGGGCCGTGGCGCAGGCCGCGCATACGCTTGCCTGAGCCGAACGCCTGCACCTTCACATCGTTGGCCGTGATGATGGTACCGACCTGCCATACGCGACCACCGCCCGATGCTTCAGGGAAGTCCATCGCCAAGCGGGGGTTAAAAGCCAGCTCGGCTTTGATCGCTTCTAACATCGTGGCGGCTTGGTCTAACGCATCCATCACGATCAGCGGGTAATGCTTGCGCCCGGTGACGATGCACCACAGCGTGAATATCTGCGTGACGATGGTGGACTTGGCGTTACCGCGCGGTGCGGCGATGGCTTCGTGATCGCCTTCTCCGTTGTCTACAATCTCTGGCAGACGTGCATACAGGTAGGTGTGCAGCGCCGCCTCGGCATGCTTGATGTAGTGCGGGAAGTAGGTGCGCGCGAAGAAGCGGAAGTCGGTCATCGACTGCGCACGGCGTGCAGCCATCGCAGCCGGATCGGGATCGAAGCCGTCCACCTCCGCCTCGATCTGAAGGCGGAAGTTTTGGGCGATCTTGACGATCTCGTCTAAGAACGCTTTGCGCGATAGGCTAGCCATACGCCTTTGCCAGTTCGTCTGCAAACGGCTCCAACACTTCGATCAGTGCCGCTGCATGCTTGGGGTGTTTGGTGCGCGTGAAGTCGGCCAAACGCTTCACCACGTCCGTGGCTACAGCCAGCTTGTCCGTCTCTGGCATCATCTTGCGGCTGGCGGCCATCAGTTTGTTGTAGGCATCGGCAAGGCTGGCCAGCATATCTACCTTCATGGCGGGCGACATATCGTCGGCCTCCTGAATAGCCTGCACGGTGGCTTGCACCTGCTGCACAACGATACCTAACGTCTGACGCACCACATCTTCGATACCGCCGCCTGCGATCATCTGCGCACCACGGGCTTTATCCCAGTCGTCGCCTAGCTTCTTGGCTTCGCGCTTCCAGTTGCGCACGGTGTCATAGGGGATGCTGCACTTGGCCGCAGCGGACTCAAGTGCAAGCTGGTCGAAAACGTAAGCCGCGCGGACGGCGCGGCGTGCATCATCACCGTGCGCCATTGTTCTCTCCTGGCGAAGGGCGACGTACACCCGGTGTTTGACTGCGGCCTAGTGCCACATCCTCACCGCGCGCAGTTAGGCGCACGGCATCCAACTCAAGCTGCTCGATGAGCCCCATCTCGTTCAACCACGCACATTCGGATGCCAATAGGTCTAGGCTGGCGACGTAGCCGATCAGCTCGATCTGCTGGCGTAGGACATTGCGGTTGAGCGTATAGCCAGCCGCAAAGAACAAAGCCAGCAGGATCGCCAGCCGACGCGAGGCGGTGATCGCTTCCTGTGCAGTACTCATTTCATCCCCTTCGCAGTGATTTGATTCAGGATCAGTTTCAACGTATCGCTCTGGCCTCGGTTCTCGCCCACCAGTTGATTGACCGTTGCAGATAGCGCATTGATAGACTCATAGACCTTTGCGATGTCCGCATGGCTTGGGTTGGTTTCTAACTTGGCGATGCGTTCGCCATAGGTCTCGAATTTGGTATCGATGTCTTCTTCCAACTTGCCGATGCGGTCGTTGGTGACCTTGTCCTTGTTGGATAGGTACACATAGATACCGATGCCACCTGTCATCAGGAACGTGAGTACTTGAAACAAAAACTTTGCTAATTCGAGATCCATCTTCACGTTCCTTATCGTGTTTGTTTTGCTCGCTGTTCGCGGCGGGTCTGGCATTCGATACAGAGCTGCACACCGGGCTTGGCTTTACGTCTTGCCTCGGGTATTGCTTGGCCACAGAGCGCGTTCTGACAAAACTTGGCAGAAGGCTTCGTGGGTTCGGGTTGGATCGCCTGCTGCTGGCGCTTCACCCATTCGGCAAGCTCAATCTCTTGCGCTTGGTCTTCCGGTTTCACTTGAGCACTCCACCAGTTTCGCCAGCTGGTCGCGGCACTGGGCGTATAGCTCCATCGATTCGATATGGTTCTGCAACATGGCGTGTGTCGAGCCATTCAACAGCGGCGGGGGCAGTGGACAGGGAGTAGTTAGGCTCGCTGCGCACATCCTCAGCTGTAGCGCTATTGGCGGTGTTCCAGAGGCGCAGCCCGTCAGCATCAAGGCCACAGCCAGCGTCACCACTACTAGCCCCACTTGCGCCCACTTGAACAGCGCTTGCCTCCGATGCACGCTTGATGTCTCGATAGACGATTCGGATACGCTCTCGCGATGATTCACGATCAGCCGCGATAGCCTCGCGCTTCGTGTTTGTTGCGGCGACTTCGGTTTGCGCAGCTTCTTGCGCGACGACCTGATTGGCGATGCATTGCGTGTTCGCATGTTTGTTCCCCGATGAATAGCCCGCACCAAACAAGCCCAGCGCCAGCAGCAGCGCGACGAGCCAGAAGCCGGGATTGAATAAGTTGCTCATTCGCTCTTAGTGAAGCCGAACGTGATGGGCGATGCGGTGATGATGCGCAGCACTGGATTGGCGACCGATAGGAACACGGCGAACCATGCGTACACACTGCCCGGCAGATAGGGTTGCAACAGGTCGAACTTCAGCTCCAACGCCAACAGCACGGCGCTGATGAGGTTGAGCCAGATGGTCTTTGACTGCCACCAAGGCTTTGGATCGATGACGACGGGGGTGACGTTGGTATTCATGCAAGCGCTCCGGGTGCGGGGTTGTAGATACGGTTAGCCAGCGGCAGACGGCCCGCCTTCAGCCATGCAGCCACATCGAAGTTAGGGCAGGTCTTTTGTTTGTTGAGCGAGCCGTGGCCGATGACGATGGCTTGTGGATAGACGGACTGGATACGCTCGACCAATTGCTTGAGCGCGTTCCATTGCTCGATGGTGAACTGGTCTCGACCAACAAGGCAGATGCCGATGCTGGTGGCGTTGTAGCCTTCCACATGCGCACCAACCTCATCGATATGGCGGCCTGTTTCAACCATGCCGTGCGTGTACACCACGTAGTGATAGCCGATGGCAGACAAGCCGGGGTTCTGGCGTGAACGCCAATTTGGCAGGCGCTTGAAGCCGCGCGCCTTATGCCAACTGTCGATCTCCATCACAGGCGTGGTGTAGTTGCGGTCGCTTGGTTTGCCCGTGAACAGCGTGCGACCGTTCGGCGAGTCGGAACAATGAATAACGATGCGCTCGATCTTCCTCATGGCTTTTTCTTCCATAGGATCGGATTGAACGAGCAGGCGTTGCTTTCGTGCGTGTAGTAGCCAGCAGACTTCTTAGCGCATTGGCCATGCTGCGGCATGCGCTTGTCTTCGTGGCGCGTCCAAATGGCGCAGGTTCCGCAGGTTTGTTGTGATGTGTTCATGGCACGCAATTTACGCGTGCGCGCGAGGGCGGTTAAGGCGGAAGGACTTCCGCTAGGCGTAAAAAACCCCGCACTGGGCGGGGCTTGTACTGGCATTCAGTTCTTACTTTTAATAAATCACCAGTTGGATTTTTCTGTTTCTTTGGATAGGTATGCTTTCAATGAATCGCTTAACTGCATCGCTCCTTTAACTGCCGCATCAAGGTCGCCTTGTATGACCACAGGTCTTTCTTCCTCACCTGACCCTGATACATACACGTTACCGACCATACGACCAGATTCTGCGGGCCTTAAAATTGTGAAGTTGGTATAAGTCGTTCTTACCTTTCCATCCTTTGTATCAATTCTCAGCTTGAATCCTACCTTGTTTCCACCGTTTGCCAAGCAATCGAACATCCCTTCGCAGGCGCGATCTATATAGCCTTTTGCGATAATTGTTCCGGTCTCTTTTTCAGCGGAATCGATAACTGATTTTCCAGATACGAAGGTTTCAGAAACCCACGTTTTGGAACGGATGAATAGATCATCTTTTTGTACGTTCGATACCTCGAAAATTACTTCTACAGGCTTATCTACTCCTTCCGCCATACTGAGCGCACCAGCGTTGGCATTGGTGGCAAATACTACAGCTGCGATAGCCAACAGTTTTTTCATTTCCTTCTCCCTTCGTTAAAAAGACACACACCTTAAAACAACCCCTGCTGCCTGTCATCCACCACATCACCAACAAGATTGCGCAGGTGACGTATCGTGTAGCCGTATTTGAGGTGCAGCGCCTCTTGCGTCATATCCAGCGAATCTTTACGGATCTGGCGGTACAGCAGTTCCTTCACGGCGCGCTCGCACTTGTTGATCTCGATGGCTTCACCGCCATATTCAGCCACTAGCGCGATGAAGGCTTCTAAACCGATCAAGCGCTCAAGGTAGTGGTCAGGCGTTACATTCATCGGCACGTACACAGGCATGCCGCCCCCATGAGACTTCACCATCGCCATCACCGCTTGCAGGCCGATGGTCTTCGCCAGCCACTGCATCGAGGTTGGCAATAGGGTCAGGTCTTCATCCGTTAGATTCACTTTGCCTGCTCCTTCGTCTTGCGCGTGCGGTCCAGCACGCCAGCCAGAATCCACAGCTGGCCTTGATCCATCATCTCCAGCTTGCGGTCAACGCCTGTTTGACGCTTGCCTGCGCCCTCGGCGTAGGCTTTGCCCACCTTCATGCTTTTGCACACCATGCAGATCTTGCGCAGCAGGGGCTGGCGATCCGGCGCGGCCTTGTCGATGAACTTCCATTCGTTGACCTTTGGCACGGGCTTCCAACCGCAGGCGCGGAAGTGATCCAGCACCTTGCTACGGCCTGCCTGATCCAGATCGGCAGACGACCGCACACGCGCCACCGACCACAGGATGTCGCGGTAGGCATCGTCAGTCATGGCGAGGTCGCGCTTCGCTGCGTGGATAGCGGCAAGGTCGCGGCGGCGTTGGTCGGTGGGGTAGCGTTTAGCCATGACGGTGCTGATACTGATGCCAACGGTTAAATAGGCGGCGCAGCGCGTAGCTTCTAACGATGCTGACGACGGTGAACAGCAGACCGATCATGATGTTGTCTTGCAACGAGACATGGATACCGAACAGCGGGAAGATCGCCATCTGTGCGGCCAATGCGACGCCGTATCCGATCAGCACGTTGACCAATGCTTCGAGCATGGAGTGTTTGCGGGATTGGCTCATGACATCTGCACCTGATCGAGACCAGCCCAACCCGCACCACCGTTTTCGTTATTGCGCTCAATGGCTGGTGTACCAGCCTCATCAGGCTCTCCAAATGTGAAGTGGCAACCCTCATCCTTGATCGCTTGGCGAATAGCTTCATCGTTATCGAACTCAATCAGCAATGCGCGTTTGTACCCGTACTGTCCGCTGGGCTGGTCTTCTTCAACCACGTCGATCTGCCCAATGATGCGTAGCTTGCCCGTAATCATCCCGCCACCTCTTGCTCGAACGGCGTGATCACAAAGTCCTCAACACCTGTTACAACGGTGATGCCTGCTACGCCCTTCACGCCGTCTGGGTCGTTGAGGATGGCTTCTTTGTTCACTTCCAGCTTCTCACGCACGAACTGGCTCAAGCCAAGGCGTTGCAGCGTCTCGATGACGCTCTCTGCACCCGTCACGCGCACGCTGGGGGGGCGTTGACGCCATTGCACTTCGCCTGTGACTAGGTTGGCGGTCTTACCTTTGCCGCACAGTTCATCGCGGTTGGCTTCGCAGTAGAACTGCACGCCTTCCTGTAGCTTCTTGAGTTCGTCGCCGATGGTCTCCAGCACGGGCTGGTAAGTCGCGGTGATGTGGGCGATGGCGTCATTCATCTCGGCGGTGGTGCGCAGCAGGTTTCGCTGTGCGTCGCCGATGGCGCGGATGTCGCGTGCGGCCTCATCCTTTGTTTGCGGGATGTTGACTTGTGCTTTTGCTTTGATGCGGGTCTTTGGTGCCATGTGTGTCTCCGGTTGGTTATTTATAAATTGCCCAGACGATCCAAGCGATTGCGCTTATGACGCTGACAGGGATGAGTGCGAAAAGATTGCCGATGCCGCTGAACATGCCGCCGCCGTCATCGACGATGAACAGCGCCCAGAACACGCCGATGAGCGTGATGGCTAGGGGAATCCAATAGGTTGCAATAGTGATGGTCATCTTTGATCTCCGTTAAGTGGGTAGGTGTAGTTGGCCTAGCAGATCAGGCAGCGGGATCTTCAACAGCTTGGCTTCAAGGGATAGGCTGTGCAGCGCGCGGTTGTGCAGGAACTCGCAGGTAGCCTTTAGCTCTTGGGGTGTGGCGGCGATGTAGTAGCCGTCGCGTGGTGTGCCGCAGATGGCGTGGCCGTCTTCGCGTAACTCGGTGACAAGCATACGGACGTGACGGGCATGCGCTCCGAGCTGCACCGAGAGTTCTTTCACGCCGATACCGTTACCCTTGCCGATGTGGTGCGAGAGCAGGTTGAGCAGTTCGTTACTGGTTGTCATCGTTAGAAACTCCTTTACGTAGTGCTTGTTTAACGTGCGCTGGCATGGCTGCGCGGGGCTTGCTTGGGGTTGGCTTACCCAACACCTCATCGACGCTCTTAGTGGCTGCTGCGCCCACCTGCGAACGTCCTCCGCGTTGCTTCTCGGTGCTAGCTTCCTGCTTGGCCTCGGCCTTGTTGCTGTAGCCTTCGATGATGGCGAGCAGGTAGCCGTGGCCCTTGAGTGGCAGGGTGAGGTTGTCGCGCTTGTTGATCATCTCGGTGAGTGCCATCGCCCAATACTCTTGCGGGGCAGACCAGATGCGGCCACCGCGCTCTATCTTGGCTTCGGCGATCATGGGCAGCAGTTCATTGAGGATGCTGGCCACGCGGTCGAAGGAAAGCTGGCGTTGTGCCGGACGGAACAAGCTGAGGTATTGCACCAGCAGCTTGCCAAGTGGTGCAGGGATCGCCAGCGCAGCCATGACGGCCTCGCGTGCGCCTTCATTACCGATGAGTGCATCGAGCGAGAAGGCAGCGCCGCAGGCGGGGCAGGAGGTCTTCATTTGGCTGCTCCCGGTGTGTAGGTAAGGTTGCCGGGTATGCCTGAGCTGACGATGAATCCCTTGAAGGTGAGGTTGCCGATGGCGCTCTTGATCTTGGCTGAATCCTTGATGAACTGCGTTGATTGGGCGTGCGAGAACAAGTCCATGCGGCTGATGCCGGGCTGTGTGATGACCTTATCTAGCACGACCTTGGTCAGCTCGTTGAAGCGCGGTGGACGGGGCATGCGTTTCACGAAGCCTGCCGCTTTTGCCTTTTCCATATTGAGGGTGATGCTTGGGCCTTTGCCACGGATGCCATACCAATCAGGACTGGTGACCGTGCAGGACACCCACCACACCGTGGTCTCGATGATGCGTGTGGTTTCCTTGTCGCGTTTACTGATCTTGCAGCAACCCACCTCGCGCTCCTGGTACATCTCCATCAGCGCGATCTCTACGCGACTGCGATGACGGCCAGCGGTGAGCACGCTGATATCAACCGGGCTTTTGCTGGATGATCCTTCCAGCTTGGCGCGCAGTTCTGTTTTAAGGTCGGTCATACGGCCTCCGCTCTGATGAGGTTTAGACGCTTGAAGATGCGTGAGCTGATGATGCCGACCGCTGTCGCGCAATCCTCATCGGCGTGGCTCAATACACCGTTCAGATGGTGGATTACTGCATGCGTTGTCTCATGCGGTACCAGCTCGTTTAGGTTGCCACCTGTCTCTGGCAGCACGATGGTGCCGACGTGCTTGGCTGGCGTGTTGGCGTTGAAGAAGCCATGCACGATCTTGGCTCCGCTGCGGCGCGGCACGCTGGTACCGCCCGTGTAGGCGCGATGCACGTCATCAACAGTGGGCAGCAGCTTGACCTTGATGCGGATGCTGCCGTGGGTGACGGTGAAGGTCTTAGCCATGAGTCACCTCCCACTCGTTGCAGACTGCGCTTCGGGTCGTAGTGGTATCTGCTTTGGTGCAACGCAGATTGACTGCGCCGTTCTCTTGGAACTTTCCGATCGCATGATGGCAAGTCCAACATTGAGGGCGCTCTTTGGCTGTTTTGTAGCCCATGCGAAAGAGCAGTTGCTCTGTCCATGTCCCGCATTGGTCGGCTTTCATCAATGCACCTTCGCTTTCTGATCTGCGCGCCAATCCTTGCGCTTCTCGGAGTGTTTCTTCAGTTGCAACAGGATGGCGGCTTGGTCACCAGCGTCGTAGGAGTCGATCAGCACAGCAAGCTCGCTGCTGACGTAGTCTGCGAACTTATTCATCTGGTGCAGCTTGTTGCACACTTGGCTAAGTTGTTGGCTTTGGTCGATTGCCTCGCCTTCCAAGCGTTTGTATTGCTCGCGCAGTTCTTTGATGCCCATGCCTTCGATGTTGACCAGCGTGGGCAGGCGGGTGATGAGTAGGTTGTTCATACGGCCTCCCACTCGATCATGCAGTCGAAGCGCACGGCGTAGCGGTAGCGCCTCTCTCCGCGTGGGCTGCGCTCGAAGGCATCTACCGCGCCTTCTAGTTGGTCGCACAGCGTGCTGGGGCGGATGACGACGCGCGGCTGACGTACCCCCCCCATGACGGCCATCACTTCAAAGCCGTTGATGCGCAACCAGCGCGCGCACTGGTAAGCCTTCTCGGCGATCTGCCGACGCAGGGCGGCGTTGCTCACCTTGCGTGGTGGTTTTTCAATCAGCTCAAAGGTCATGGCGCACCTCGGCTATGAGTTGCTTCACATCGCAGCGCACAACGGCATCGCCGATGCCCACCATGTGACCATTCATGCACTGCACCATCGCTTCATTGGCTGCGGCCAGATCGGTGTAGTGCTTCCAGCCTTCCCACAGTTGGGATGCGAACAGGATGGCTAGAACAACCAGCAGCATCCAATGCAGCGGGGCGGCGTGCTTGTCCAGTTCTTCGATGATGCGGTTCTCTTCTTCAGCCCGTTGGCGGGCGTGTAACGCAGGGGCGTGGTCGATCATTTCTGCTCTCCTTTGTTGGGGCAGCTTTGGCAGGCGCGCCAGTGGCGCATGGCTTGCGGGCTGCTGGTTGGTACGGCGCTGGTGGCTAACTTGCGGCACTCAGCATGGGTGATCTCGATGCTGGTATGCGGGCAAGTCAGGCGGGCGAATGTCTCCAATACCTTGGCGGCGACCTTGTCGGTCTTGGCTGGGTAGGTTCCTTTCAGCACGAGCGAGATGGTGGTGTGGTTGTTGTAGTCCAGCTTGGCGGCGACATCGGCCATGCTGGTCTTTGCAACCTCTTCTCTGAGGATGGTGAGCCAGTCCTTCATATCGCCACCTCTTCATTGGTATTGGGGTCGAACACCGTGGACTTGCTGGTGCGCAACACTGGGGCGAGTGGGCCTGTGTCTTTGGCATCGCTGAGCCACCAACGCTTGTAGCCGTTGCTGGTGATCGCGGTGCTTTGTTCACGCTTTGCCATCTCGATCAGGTAGCCCGCCTTAGCCAGCGCACGCACGTACTTCTGCACGTTGCTGGTGATGTCACCTCGCGCGTTCTCATCGACCACGAGGGTGATGATCTCGGGCACGGTGAACTTGCGGCGGATGCGGATGGCGCGCCAGACGCGGATGCGCAGGGTGTTCTTCCATAGGCGCTTGCCGTTCTGCTTTGCATCCTTGGGGCCAGAGCGATAGTGCGCACCCGCAGCAAGCGCTTCCAGTCCGGCTGGTGTGACGGTGTGACAACCTTCGCCAGACTTAACCAGTAGCCCGCTGTGGCAAAGCCGCCTGCACGATTCCTGTACCTGACGCTTGGTGAGCGTGGTCAGATCAATCAGGCGCTCTTCAGTGATGCACTCGCGCATGTCTGAATCTTTGATGGCCGTTAAGACCTGCTCTGCGACCCAAGCCATTTAACGGTTCCCCTTTTGCTGGGCCACCACGCGCGGACGACGTGCTTGCCAATCGTGGGTAAGCACCATGCCTGACATGTCTTGTAGCTTGGCGTCGGTGTTGCCGTTGCGCTTTGCAGTCTGCTCGACGGTGGCGATGGCATTCATGATCTCGCGCACACGGCCACCTGATTGGCGGTGGATCTCGGTGACCAGATCGGGGGCGATGGTGACTTCGCTGAGTTGCTTGCAGAACTCACCCACGTCATCCAGCGATGCGGGGTAAAACTCGACGACCTTGGCGATGCGGCTGCTGATCTGCGCGTGGCGGGCGATCTTGGCTTGCACTTGATCCATGCCGACCAGAATGACGATGACTTCGGTGAGGTCTGACAAGTCGCGGATGGCTTCGAGTACTTGCGCGCCATCTCGCAGGCAGTGTTCTACTTCGTCGATGACCAGCGGGATCTGCTGACTACCCAGCACACCTGCGATGCGACCGAACACGTCCTTGGCACGACCGCGCGAGTCGAGCTTGAGCGTCTCGGCCAGTTCTGTCATGAAGTAGCGCGGAGTCCATTCGACCTTTGCGCGCAGGTAGGCGGCACCGTTGCTGATCGCCCATTGATCCACTGTCTGGCTCTTGCCGAAGCCTGCGGGGCCTGTGACCAGCATGAGGCTGGCCTCTGTTGCACCGCGCGTTTCGACCGACGATATGCCAGTACGGAACCGCTCGTAGTTGTTGATGTTTTTGACAAATACTTTCTTCACTTTCATACTCCTTCATGTAGTTACTTCACGTGCTACTGCTTCAAAGGCTGCTAGGTAGTTCCACCTATCTAGCAGCCACCTCAAAACCCTCTCCAAATAAGTCCTCCCACTCTCCCGTGTTGCAGTACCAGTCGAGCCATGTGTTGTCCTGACTTGTTATCTGGCTAGCATTGGCCTGTAGCCAGCGATACTTCTCTGAATCCGTTGCGAACACTGGCCGCTGGATCGGTAGGTACGTTGCGTTGTCGGGCAGTGGCGCGGCTACGAGTTGCTGCACGCCTTGGAGCGGGACGAATGCGTGTTCTGGCTCTTGGCGGAACTCGAATACCGGGATGGTCGTTGTGGCTTGGTGCTCGATGACCAGCGGCGGATTGAGTTCTTGCTCTGCCTCTTCGATATGGGCTTCTGCGCGTTTGATGCGGCCTTCTGCGCGCTTGCGATTGGCGACATCGATCTGTGATTGCGGGAAGTAGGCTTGTTTGTTGGCCTCGAACTCGGCCTCGCAGATGAGACGGCCTTCCATATCGCGCACCCAGACACGGCTTCCGTCGTGGATGTCATAGCCGATGCGCACTTGCTCGCCGTTGTAGTGCTCCAGCGCGCGGTTGAAGTAGATGTTGCCGAACAGGCGCACTTCTGCACGGTGTGTCTTGCCGATCTTGTAGGGGCGGAATAGGTCGGCGGATTCACCGGGCTTGAGCATTACTGGCTCCCATCCTTCTGCCTTGGCGGCTTCCCATGCTTCTGCTGGGGATTGGTGACGCATGCGGCCTGTGACGGGGTCGGCGATCTTAGGCAGGGCGCGGTGTGGGCGGCTGTTGTAGCTTTCCACTTGTACGTCGCACCATTTCAAGAACTCGGAGAACTGCATCAGCAAGCGTGATGTGCCGACGGCGTTGATGTCTTTACGGGTGATCTTGAAGGCGGCTTGCTTGGCTTCGCGATCCATCGACGCGCCCATATAGGTAGGTAGTTCTTTGGCTCCGCGTACCCAGATGCTTTGGTGGCTGCGTTCTTCAAGGCCGCGCGCTTGGGAGTTGTACGGCAGGCTGTGTGTGAGGGTGATGCCGAGGCGTGCCATGAAGCCGACGATCTCGTCGCTCATGAGTGCGTTCTTCTGGCCGGATCCGTTATCCACATAGTGCAGGGCGTTGATGCCATAGCGCTCAACAGCGTGGCGCTGTGCATCCAGCACCGCCCATGTGGATTCAGCAAGATTGACGCTCCAGCCGACGCAGCGGCGAGTAGCGATATCCAGCACGCTGGTGATCTCTGGACGGAATGGGCGGCCATGCTTAGGGTGGGCGATCTCGGCGTCGAACTTGTGGCCGTCTGAGGTGTAGCAGTCACCGGGCCACATGTGGCTGGTATCACGGCGTACAAAGGCGCGTACGTTCTTCAGCTCGCGTGGGAGCATGCGGCCACGCTCAAGATCCAGCTTGCTCATCTTGTCTAAGAAACGCTGTGCAGCCCAATAGGATGGGGCGGATACACCGTCTGGCAACACCAGATCATCTAGGCATTTTCTGAGGGTTGGTTTCTGAGGCTGCTGGTACAACGCAAGCAGCGACGCTGCCCATACCGGAACCCTGATGCTTTCGTGGTTCTTGGGGGCTAGCGCAGCGAACCCATGCTCGGCTTCTTTCATCCAGCGGTAGATCGATGTACGGGACAGGGTTCGATTCCCTGCTTTTCCCGTCTTTGCGTTGGCGACTGGAACAAGGCGTTGCAGCTGCTCGGGCAGTTCGCCATTGATGGCCAGCGCGATCACGGCCTGTATCGCCTTCTCCATTCCAGCTGCCGTAGACAGGCGCTTTATCTCATTGATGATGGCGATACGCGCTTCGGCGGTCTTACGCTGCCAGTCTTTCAGCTCGTGAGATACGGGCAGCGTTGCTAGATGGGTGGGAGTCGTGACTGTGGCCACAACTCCCGACCCTGACAATGAGAGGGGAGCATCGTCAGGGTTTGAACTGTTCAACTTGTGGTGCAGGATGGCTTCGCGCACCGCCATCGGCAGTGTGGCGAGTGAATAGAGGCGCTTCTTTCCGCCACGCACAGACTGTTCTTCAAACGGCCAGCCTTCACGATCAGAACGCTTCAAAACAGCCTGCTTGCTGATACAAATAGCTTCTGAAATCTCCTTGATGTCGACTTTATTAGTCATGTGACTCTCCAAGGACGCGCTTGATCGCCTTCTCTTGCTTGGTGATGTCTGCCCTCATTTGGTCTAACCTAACAAGTTCGACCAATAGGCTTTCTTTGCCCGGAAGCACACTGCATCCGAGCTTTCCAACAAATAGGCTTGCCAGTGCCATCTGGCCTGTAGCGGCATCGAAGGCGATGGCGGTCTCAAGGTTTGGTATGTGTTCCTCGGAGGCTTCCGAGGTGTATTTATCGAGGGTGTTGACTGATATTTCGCGCCCCAGCAGTCGACTCATGTCGGCAGCGATCTGGTAGCGGTCTTTTGAGCAGGCTTTGATAGCTTCACCCATCACGTGGGATATCTCGCCGCGAAAGCGCCATGCGCCCGGTGTCATCGGGTGCGCCTGTGGCACGTTGGCGAATAGGTCGCCAGTCAATGTGTCCACGATCTTGCGCATGTCAGGCGGCCTTCAAGAATCTGCTGTCGGCGGCAGTCGTCTTGCTATTGCGCGCCATTTCGGTTGCGTTAAACTGCAACCCACGGAAGCCGCGTGGCTTGACTGAGCCGTCTTTGTTGTATCGAGAAGGCCAGATCACCATCGGGTGAACACCGATAGCATCGGCGATACGTTTTTCGTTAAGTGGGTAGCTGCGGGTGAAGGTAGATGAGAGCGAAGACGAGCTGTTCATTCCGTAGGCTTGAGCGATACCAGCCAACGTGATCCCTCGTTTATGCAAGGCAGCTTTGATGTCTGCTGGATGCCAGTCTTGAGCGACTGGTTTTTTTGCGTTGCTGGTTGTCATGCTGTGCACACCTGTTTGGTTGTTCGATGGTGCGCATTAAAAACCCAATTGGGTGTCTTGTCAACAGGTCTGACACCCATTCGTGATTAGTTGTCGCTTAGGATTTTTACAAGGAGGTGCGTCAAATGATAAAAACTATAAATATCAATGAAGTAAGCAAAGAGACAACCAGTGTATTGGTTGTCGCTTTTGGTTGTCGCTTCCGGTGATTGAAGTGACAACCGAAAAAAAAGACACAATTGGGCGGCGAATTAGGGAGTGGCGTGAGTCGATAAAACTCAACCAGCCCGATTCTGCCGCCCTATTGGGTATTCCATTTAGTACATATCAAAAATATGAGGGGGATTTGCGCGCACCAGGATCGGAGGCGCTTGAATGCTTCCTGCGCGCTGGGATCAATCTAAATTGGCTATTGACTGGGGATGGCCAGATGCTCATGTCAAACATAACTGAGCGTAGGCCATACGAATGGGGTGAAAGTGCAACTGCACTATCTGCTGAAGAGCCTGATGGTAATTACGCATCCATCGATAAATACGTGAACGTGAGTGGTTCTGCTGGCCCCGGTACCGAGGTGTTTGAAGAGGCTGTGGTTAAGGTACGCGTTGATGTACGACTGCTGCGGGAGCGTGTTGGCAGCAACTTTGGAAATATAAAGATTGCTGCCGTGTCAGGTGACAGTATGGAACCTACACTATCCCACGGAGATCAGGTTTTAGTTGATACGTCGTGCCGTCGGTTTATTGATGATGCGATCTATGCGATCCAGCAGGACGGCCACCTGCGGTTCAAGCGTATTCAATTGAAGTTGGATGGTTCGATAGTAGTTAGAAGCGACGGTTCGACTAACGTCGAGACCTATACAGCGGAAGAAGCGGCTCGATTCTTCATCGTCGGCCTTGTGATCCCGTTTAAATTTGGGCGATTCAAGATATAAGCAGTACCAAATACAGCGCAAAAACGGTTAATCCGTGGTTGTTTTTGCGTTTTTTTAACTGCCTTCTTTTTTTATCTCATTTGCCCTGTAACCCGCACAGCATCCCACTTCTTCCCGTTTTTTCTTGGTTCTTCCCATGTACCATATCAATCACCCCCCCACATCGAGGCGCCGACTGATTGGAATTTTCATGAGGATATATTTTTGTGAGGGATATGCTTCGGCTTGTTGAGAAGGATGAGAGCGAGTTGAGGTTGGTGGTGAATATCTCGTCCTTGTCGTTAGATCCTTGTGCCGCTTACGAGGTGGAGGTTCACAATGCATGAAATGTCATTAGCCGAAGGCGTGCTACAGATAATCGAGGATTCAGCCAAGACGCAAGATTTCAGTCGTGTCAAAACGGTGTGGTTAGAGATCGGCCAGTTGGCAGGTGTGGAAGTCGAGGCGATGAGATTCTGTTTTGATGCCGTGGTGAGAGACAGCATCGCGCAAGATGCGCAGTTAGTGATCATCGAAACACCCGGACAAGCTTGGTGCCTGCATTGTGCCGAGGTGGTGAATGTGCAGGCGCTATTTGATGTGTGCCCCAAGTGCGGCAGTCACCAATTGAAAGTAACGGGCGGGAACGAGATGCGAGTCAAAGAGCTCGACGTGGAATAGGAGAAGGCGATGTGTAACGTATGCGGTTGCGGCATAGGCGAAACGACCATCGGCGGCAAAGCGGTGGCGCACGACGAACATGGCCATGAGCACGGCGCACATTTCCATGTGCACGCTGACGGCACATCACACGCTCACGACCATACACATGATCACAGCCATTCACATCAGCCCGCGCAAGGCAAACACATGCACTACCACCTGCATGAAGATGGCTCTTCGCATGAACATCTTCATGCGCACGATGGCTCAACGCATCACCATCATCATGCTCACACCCATGAGGTGACGACACACTATGGACTAGGTCCTGCTGGCGCGCATGCACCCGGCATGAGTCAGTCGCGCATGGTGAAGATCGAGCGCGACATCTTGTCCAAGAACGATGGGTATGCGAATGAGAATCGTGGCTATCTGGTCGAGCACGGCATCTTCGCGCTCAATCTGGTGTCCAGCCCCGGTTCGGGCAAGACGACCTTGTTGGTGAAGAGCATCAGCGCTTTGAACGGGAGTCTGCCACTTGCCGTCATCGAAGGAGATCAGCAGACCGATAACGATGCCGCCCGTATACGTGCCACCGGCGCGACAGCTTTGCAGATCAACACGGGCAAAGGTTGCCATCTGGATGCCTACATGGTCGGCAAGGCGATGCAACAACTCGGCTTGGATGACGATAGCTTGTTGTTGATCGAGAACGTCGGCAACCTCGTCTGCCCTGCCAGTTTCGATCTGGGTGAAGCGCACAAAGTCGCCATCCTCTCGGTGACCGAAGGCGAAGACAAACCGCTCAAATATCCCGATATGTTCCGCGCGTCCGATCTGATGCTGTTGAACAAATGTGACCTGCTGCCGTATCTGACCTTCGATGCGGATCTGGCCGTCGCCAATGCGCGTCGCGTCAATCCCGACATCAAAGTTATCCGCATTTCAGCGACTAGCGGTGAAGGGATGGATGAATGGTTGGACTGGATCCGTGAAGGATGCAGCCAAGCGATTTTGGCGAAACCTGTGGCAAGAACAACTGACAGAAGCTAAATGTACCAGCGCACCACCGCCATCATTCAGATGCCCTTTGACGGGCCGTCAGTTCTTGCTTGTGGCGCATGGCTCAAGAATACCGTCTGTGTCACCCGCGGCAATGAGGCCCACGTCTCGCAGCTGATTGGCGATCTAGATAGCGTCGATGCACGCTTGATGCTGGAGCAGACCGTCGCGCAAATGTGCGATGAGCTGAAGGTAACGCCAGAGTGCGTGGCGCATGACCTGCATCCCGATTTTTTTAGCACGCGATTCGCGCAGTCCTATGCCGCGCAACATGACCTGAAGATTGTTGCCATACAACACCATCATGCGCACATCGCCGCCCTCTGCGCCGAACACGGCATCACAGTGCCAGTTCTGGGGTTGGCACTCGACGGTGTTGGACTTGGGGTTGATGACACACCGTGGGGTGGCGAGCTCCTTTACGTAGACGCAGCGCAATTTGAACGCGTCGGTCATCTGCTGCCGCTGCCCATGCCGGGTGGCGACCGCGCAGCACGAGAACCGTGGCGCATGGCGGGGGCAGTATTGTTCCACTTGGGGCGCGGCAGTGAGATCGAGCAACGCTTCCCAAACCAAGCCGGCGCGCAGACCGTAGCGCAGATGTTGCAACGTGGATTGAACTGCCCCACCACCTCGAGTATGGGGCGTCTGTTCGATGCGACGGCGGGGCTGCTTGGTGTGAGCGAGGTGCAGACCTTCGAAGCGCAAGCCGCGATCAGGTTGCAGGAGTTGGCGGAGCAACACGGCGTAGTCGAACCGCTGGCTGAGGGCTACCGTATCAGTGCGACAGGCGAACTCGACTTTTCCCCACTTCTCACCGTGATGGCAGATAGTTCCAACGCGGGCCATGCAGCTGCATTGTTCCATGCCACACTGGCAGACGCGCTGACCGAATGGGTGTTACGAATCGCTGTCCAGCGCGACATCCCCTACATCGCCTTAGGGGGCGGTTGTTTTCACAACGCACTATTGCTGCAATCGATTTCTGCCAAACTATCCGCACAAGGCTTGCAGGTATTGACTGCACAACGGATGCAACCGAACGATAGCGCGATCTCGTTGGGGCAAGCATGGATCGCCATGCAAACATCACACAAAGGACTTTGAACATGTGCCTCGCCATACCCGCCCGCATCGAAGCATTGACGACGCCAGGCAATGCCATCGTCAATCTGGGTGGGGTGCAAAAAGAGATTTCACTCGCGCTGATCGATGATGCCGTCGTCGGTGAATACGTCAT
>PNNY01000027.1 GCA_013824485.1 Sideroxydans sp. | reverse complement strand
ACCTGCCCCCAAGCCAAAACCATTCGTACCAGCGCTACCATAGGCTGCAAAATTCGATGCATTCGCCATCACTGGGAACAAGCCTGCCACTGCCAAAGCCATTAGTTTAATTTTCATATTTTTCCCTTATTTAAATTGATACTTCGCTCAACAACGGTAAGAATCGCAGAGAGATTTAATCACAACCTCAGCCATTCATCACTTCTTTCAGTATCGGCACACTTGCGCCTCTCTTTAATCTTAAACAACGTTCGTCTAGCGCATCTAGCGTCCCTAAGAGGGATGGCAGGTCACGCCTCCCATGCCGCAACAGGTAGCTCGTCACTTCGTTGGGCAAGTCGAATCCACGTGCTTGTGCATGCTGGCGTAAGGCTTCCGCCTTCTCTGCATCGGTCAACGCGTGCACTTGGTATACCAAGCCCCAGCCCAGACGAGTACGCAGATCATCGCGCAGCTTCAAGAATGCAGGCGCTTGCTTGCCACTGACCAATAACAGCCCGCCACTTTCACGCATACGGTTATACAAGGCGAATAGGGTGATCTGCGCCTCGTCATCAAGCATCTCGACGTCATCCACCGCGACCACTTCCATTGCCTGCGGCACAGCGCCGCACAAGCAAATGGCTGACTTCCCCGCGTTGCGCGCGCTGACCACGATGGCTTGCAACAGATGGGTCTTACCGCTCCCCGCCTCACCCCACAGATAGAGGCAACGCTCACCTTGAGACGAAGATAAGGCATGGCGTAAAGCGGACAGCAATTCCACATTGCGTCCAGCTACGAAATTCTCTAGGGAAGGTATCCACTCAGGCGCTATGCCCAATAGCATTTGGGTCATGGCTTGTTATACATCTCGCTGGTGAAATAACGCTCGCGTGAATGGCGCAGCACGACCAACAGAATCGCTGCCAGTGGCAACGCCAACAACACGCCAAAGAATCCGAACAGTTGGCCAAAAGCGAGCAAAGCGAAGATGACTGCCAGCGGGTGCAGGCCGATGCGCTCACCCACCAACCACGGCGTGACCACCATGCCTTCTAATAATTGTCCCGCGCCGAACACCGCCCACACCAACACCACGTCACTCAAAGCAGTGAACTGCATAGCTGCCGCCAAGGTCGCCAAGCCCAAGCCCAGCACCATGCCGAGGTAAGGCACGAACACCAGCAATCCGGCGACGATACCGATGGGTAGTGCGAACTCCAGCCCGACTAGCCACAACGCTGCCACATAGAACACGCTCATCAGCAACATCACGGAGAGTTGCCCGCGTAAGAACTCGGCCAACACACCATCCACTTCGCCCACGATCTCGGTCACTTTGGCATGCCAATGGCGCGGGACCATATGGTCGATACGTTGGATGATGTCGTTCCAATCCCTTAACAAATAGAACATCACCACAGGGATTAGCAGGAGATTGACCAGCAACCCTAGCAACATGCCACCACCGCTCTCTAACCACGGCAACAGCTTGGCTGCCACACCACCCGCGCTCTGCCAATGCGTTAGTAGCAGGTTCTTCAGCGCCTGCATATCCCACTCCAGATTGATACCAAACCATTGCTGCATCAACGGAAGTACTCGTACACGCGCCGTCTCCAACCACTCCGGTGCGCGCACCATCAACAGCGATATCTCCTTCTGCAACAGTGGCAGCATGATGAGCAGCAAGGCGACGAAGGCCAGCATCAGACCGAGCATCACCAGCACCACAGCCAAAGTGCGCGGCAGCTTCCAAACGCAAAGGCGCGCCACCAAGGGGTTGCAGATATAGGCGAGGATGGCCGCAGCCACAAAGGGGGCGAGGATGGGGCCAAGCAGATACAGCGCCCCGAACAGGACGACAGCAACAGCCAACCATTGCATTGCGGCAGAGCGGGATACGGTCATTTCGGGTAAAATCCGGCTTTGAAAAATTGTCCGCACTTTACAGATTAGAAAGCGAGAACTCAACTTGAACACCCCATCCAATTCCCTTTCCTACCGCGACGCGGGTGTAGATATCGATGCTGGCGACCAGTTGGTCGAGAACATCAAGCCCTTTGCCAAGCGCACCATGCGCCCTGAAGTCCTGTCCGGCATCGGCGGCTTCGGCGGTCTGGTCGAGATCTCTAAGAAATTCAAAGAACCCGTGCTGGTCTCCGGCACCGACGGCGTAGGCACCAAACTCAAGCTCGCTTTCGAACTCAATCGCCATGACACCGTCGGTATCGACCTCGTCGCCATGAGCGTGAACGATATCTTGGTGCAAGGCGCGGAGCCGCTGTTCTTCCTCGACTACTTCGCCTGCGGCAAGCTCGACGTGCCTGCCGCCACTGAAGTCATCAAAGGTATCGCCAAGGGATGTGAAGATTCTGGTTGCGCATTGATCGGTGGCGAGACGGCCGAGATGCCAGGCATGTATCCCGTCGGCGAATACGACCTCGCAGGCTTCGCCGTCGGCGTGGTGGAGAAATCGAAGATCATCACCGGCGAGCACATCAAAGCGGGTGACGTGGTTCTGGGATTGGCTTCCAACGGTGCGCACTCTAACGGCTATTCGCTGGTGCGCAAGATCATCGAACGTAGCAAGCCAAATCTGAACGCCAAGTTCGACGGCGACCGTTCATTGGCCGACTGCATCATGGCGCCCACTCGTTTGTACGTGAAGCCGATGCTGTCGCTCATGCAAACTATCACCGTCAAAGGCATGGCTCACATCACCGGCGGTGGCATCACTGAAAACGTGCCGCGCGTATTGCCTGCCAATGTCGTCGCTGACATCGACAGCAAGACATGGAAGATGCCGAAACTGTTCGACTGGTTGCGTGAAGGCGGCAATGTCGAAGCGCAGGAGATGTTCCGCACTTTCAACTGTGGTATCGGTATGGTAGTCGTGGTCGCAGCTCAAGATGCTGATGTGGCCATCAAGCATCTGCAAGCCACTGGCGAGACTGTGTCACGCATCGGCGTGATTCGCGCACGTAACGGCGACGAGCATCAGACTCAGGTACGTTAAGCACCGTGAAGCGCATCGTCATCCTCATCTCTGGTCGTGGCAGCAACATGGAAGCGTTGCTGAAGGCGAAGTTGCCTTGTGAGGTGGCGGCTGTCATCAGCAACAAAGCTGACGCTGCCGGACTAGAGATCGCAAAGCAACACGGTGTCGCCACCGCAGTGATCTCACACAAAGATTTCGCCAATCGTGAAGCATTCGATGCCGCACTTGCAAAAGAGATCGACCGATTCAAACCCGACTTCGTGGTCTTGGCCGGATTCATGCGCATCCTGACAGCCGATTTCGTCAATCACTATGCTGGCCGTCTCATCAACATCCACCCTTCTCTGCTCCCTGCTTACACAGGGGTAGACACGCATGAACGTGCGCTGAAGGATGGTGTGAAGATCCACGGTTGCACCATCCATTTCGTCACGGCAGATCTCGATCACGGCCCCATCATCATCCAAGCCGCCGTCCCCGTTCGTCAGGACGACACGGCAGCAACATTGTCCGCACGTGTCTTGCACGAAGAGCATCGCGTGTTCCCGCAGGCGGTGCGCTGGTTGTGCAATGGCAATGTGCGCTTGAATGCTCATGGTCGCGTCGAGACTGATCGCCTTGAGCAGCGTGGTACGACGCTCATCTCGCCTGGGTTAGACTAACGGCATGCGCACTCTGCTCACACTGGCTTTGCTCTCTATCTCTACCGCACTCTTTGCGGCAGAGATACCGCATCGCATCGAAGCGAACTATGACTTGCAAGTGAAAGGCGTGACATTAGCCAAAGTGCGGGAAGTCTTCGTACGTGATGGCGATCAGTACCACATCGAATCCATCACCAAGCCCGTCGGCCTGCTCGCCCTATTTAAGCCAGAGACCATCGTCGCCACCAGCGAAGGGGATATCGGTGAGCGCGGCCTCCTTCCCATCAAGTACACGCACAAACGTGCCCAAGACAGCCACAAAAACAGCGCCGCAGAATTCGACTGGTCACGTCACGAACTCATCCACCGTGATAACGGCGGCATCCGACAACTCCCGCTCGCCGAAGGCACGCAAGACCGCCTGAGCATGATGTATCAGTTCGTGGCCGAACCACCGCGCGGACGCTTGGAGATCAAGCTGGACATGTCCAACGGCAGCATGATTGAAAAGATGCACTATCAAGTGAAGCCGGAACAGACCGTCACCACCTCGTTCGGCACGATGCGCAGCTACAACCTGACCTCGCTTCCCCTGAACGTACCCAAGAAATCGAACGTGTGGTTAGCAATCGATCACAACTTCGTACCTTGCAAGATCGTCTTCACCGAAGACGGCAGTAACTCACTGACCCAAGTCCTTACCGACCTCAAGATCGTTCCGTGAACGTTCCGTTGTCCACACCCAAGCAGCGCATCATCGCCGCACTTGCGGTCTCGCTTATCGTTCACGCGATATTCCTGTGGATGCCCAATATCGAACTTCCCTCGGCCAGCCCCGAGCTACCACCGCTGATGGCCAAGTTGGAACCCATCGTACTTACGAAAACCCCTTTAAACATCAAGAAAAAAAACAAAACACCTATAGCTCCAAAACCAGTTTCGGCACCGCCTGAAGCGGTGAATCCCACGAAATTCGAGCTTCCTGCCGAAATCAGCGCGGCGGAGACAGAGCGCCTAATCGCCGCAAATGAAACTGCCATCGCAAGGGAGCTAGATGCTGCTAGCAGCGTAGTCGCCACAAGCGAAAGACTTCTCCCACCTCCGACCCCGCTACCCAAACATGCGTTGCTCAAATTCGAAGTGCGTAAAGGAGCTGGCGGAATCGCTGCAGCCAGCATGCAACACACCCTAGACATAGATGAAGATGGTCAATACAAGATCGTCGCATCTGCCAAGATGATCGGGCTTGCAAAGCTTTTCTATAACGGATCCATCAATCAATCAAGTCTGGGAACTACTGATGGGCAACGGCTTCATCCTCGGCAATACACCGAAGAAAAATTCGAAGGAAATACAACTAGCAATCGTAGGGCCACCTTCGATCTAGATGCGAATCAAATGATCTTTACCAATGGAAGCCAGACAACATTGACTGTAGATGCACAAGACATGTTGAGCATCCTCTATCAATCACCCGCAGTCCCCGCAGAGGGAGATGAGTTGGAAATAGCAGTGACAGACGGAAGCTCGTTGGACAGGTATCGCTTCCAAGTTAGCACTGATGAAACGATCATTACCCCAATGGGCAAGTTGAAGGCGATACACTACCGTAAGCTACACCCGCCCGGAGAAAAGGGCTTAGGGATATGGTTCGCACGAGAATACCGAAACCTCCCCGTCAAGATACATACCATTGATCCCGATGGAAGCGTCAAATTCGAATTCATCATCACCGAGATTCGCGTCTCAGATAATTAAGAAAGTCACACCAACATGCTACTCACCGAATACCGTCTCGACCTCACCATCCAAGCCGTGCGCGCCGCGCTCAAGATGGAACACCCCGCCGATGCCGTACTGCGTCACTTCTTTCAAGAGGAACGCATCGGCTCCAACGAGCGTTCATTGGTTGCCGAGACCTTGTTCGGCGTATTACGTCATCGATTGTTCTTGGAACACGCTTGTACGCTAGAGGAAAAAGGGCTCGCCTCTGCACGTCGCATCACATTCGCATACTGGGTGAAGTTCGGCGGCTACAACCTGCGCGAACTGAAGCCACTGCTCAAAGTGAAAGAGGAAGAATGGCTAGGCTTGGTGAAGAGCATCAACATGGAGGCGTTGCCACTGTCCATCCAAGCCGAACTACCCGATTGGATCATAGAGAAGCTGCGCGCGCATCACAGCGATACAGAGATTCTAGAGATCGGCCGCTCCATGCAACAAGTTGCCCCACTGGATCTGCGCGTGAATACGCTACTCGCTGGTCGCGACGAAGTTTTGCAAGCACTGCAATCCGAAGGCATGGATGCAAAGGCCACTCCCTACTCACCGATGGGTATCCGCCTCAAATACAAACCTGCGTTGAACAAGCACGCACTGTTCCTCACTGGCAAGTTCGAGGTACAAGACGAAGGTAGCCAATTACTCGGACTCATGTTGTCGCCTAAGCGCAACGACATGGTGGTGGACTTCTGCGCGGGTGCGGGCGGAAAGACCTTGATGCTGGGTGCGATGATGAACTCGCAAGGCCGCTTGTATGCTTGGGATATCTCTGAGAAACGCCTCACCAATCTGAAGCCGCGATTGAAGCGTTCTGGCTTGAGCAACGTACAACCGCAACTCATCGCACACGAGAACGATGCCAAGGTAAAACGCCTAGCGGGCAAGATCGATCGCGTATTGGTGGATGCACCATGCAGTGGGATGGGTACGCTGCGCCGCAATCCTGATCTGAAATACCGCCAGTCCACACAAAGCGTTGCCGAGCTGAATGTGAAGCAAACGGCTATCTTGGCCTCTGCCGCACGCCTGCTGAAAAAGGGTGGACGTTTGGTGTATGCGACATGTAGCCTGTTGCAGGAAGAGAACCAAGCCATCGTGCAAACCTTCTTGGCCGCGCACCCTGACTACGTATTGGTGCCCGCAGGTGAAGTGTTGAAACAACATCACATCGACATGCCAATGGGTGACTATCTGCAACTCACCCCACAAAAGCACAATACAGATGGGTTCTTTGCGGCCGTATTGGAAAGGCGCGCTTCAGCTGAATAAATTCAAGATAAGGCATAGAATGCCGATAAGAGCTCGAATATAACGAGCCGTAGTAATTCGGAGAGAGAGCATGTTGTCGCAACTCAACACTTGGACTCACTGGGGAATCGAGCCGCAACTCGACCACACCACCAAACGCAAGGTATTGTTCACCAATATCGGAGCGATGTTCGCGGTGCTATCTCTGGCTTTCTATGCCTTGCTGTTCACCTTCATCGGCAACCCTGCACTCATCAACGTCATCTATAGTCAGATACCGTTCTATCCGATGCTCGTGTTGGTTCTGCACTTGAATCGAAAAGGGCATCACTGCCAAGCACGTTGGCTACTCGTCTTTGCCATCGTAGCGTCGCAAATCGCAGCCTCACTCATCTCGTTCGGCTCTTTCCTTAACTCATACTATTCCTACATCCTATTTGCATTAGGTGCCATCGTCGTATTTCCGCTAGAACGCTGGAAGTCGATCGCCTTCATTTTCACTTTGAACATCGGGCTGTTCCTCTACTTTGAGTTCAATTGGATCGAACCTGCACCCGCGCTGCTCCAACTCGATAACGACATCGTCAGACTGATTCGACAACTCTTCCCCACCACCTCACTTGTATCGGTGTTGTTCTTGATGGGCATGGTGGAATTCATCGCAGCCCGCAGTGAGCGTAGGTTGGAGCAGTTGAGTGTGACGGATGCACTCACCATGCTGCCCAACCGCCGCTATTTCGAAAACACATTCAAGCTAGAAGCGGCACAGAATCAGCGCAGCCAAAACCATCTGTCATTGGCCCTCTTGGACATCGACCACTTCAAACAAGTGAATGACAGCTTCGGGCATGATGTGGGAGACCAAGTATTGGTTCACATCGCAGAGTTGTTGCGTCGCTCGACCCGAGCTGGAAATGTGATCGCGCGTGTGGGAGGAGAAGAGTTCGCGCTGTTACTGCCTAATACCAAACAAAGTGAAGCACTAGAGATGGCAGAGCGTATCCGCATGAACATCGAAGGCGCGTCTTATTTCCATGAAGGAAAACGGATACCGCTCACCATCAGTATCGGAATCGCAGAGGTGGATTGTGATTCACCGCTCGAACACTCCTACCGACTCGCTGACGAAGCCCTTTATGAAGCTAAGCGTAAGGGGCGTAACCGTGTAGAAGCCCACACCGCACAAGTTCACAGCCTTGTGATGGCTTGACCTTAAAACTCGATACTTCGATACACCACCTGCACCACCACCAACTCTTCCACGCCATCGGGCAGCGGTAACTTCACAACATCGTCCTCACGCGCTTTGAGCAGTGCGCGTGCCAAGGGTGACACCCAACTGATGAGCCCTTTGCTCGCATTCGCCTCGTCGATACCGACGATGCTGTAGGTACGTTCCACACCATCACCGTGGCGCACCTCCGACACGTTACCGACGGAGTCGGCCGTTTGCGGGAGGAGGTGCGATGCGCTCGCTCCCGCACCAGAGGGCTTTGCCCCACCGTGTCGCGAGCGCACCGTCACCGTCGCGCCGAAGAACACTTGATCGCACTCACCGCGTTGCGCTGGGTCAAGCACGAGGGAGTTCTCCATGCGCTTGGCGAGAAAACGTAATCGACGGTCGATCTCGCGCAGCCGTTTTTTGCCGTAGATGTAATCGCCATTCTCCGAGCGATCACCATTCCCCGCGGCCCACGACACCGTTTGCACCAACGCTGGACGTTCGACATCCAGAAGATGCATGTACTCCTCTTTCAAACGGCTGTAGCCATTCGGCGTCATGTAATTCTTGGTGCCTACGGGCAACGCAGGTAACGACGGTGAATCCTCATCGTCGTCAGCGTCATCGTTCTCGCGGGTGAAGGCTTTGCTCATGGTTCCTCAAAATCAAGAAAGGTCGTCAAGTTGACGACCTTTCGGATGATACAAACGAAACTACATTCCGTCAGAAGGGGATGTCGTCATCGAAGTTATCGAAGTTTCCCTTGGCAGCGGGTGCCGCAGGTTTTGCTGCTGGCGCGCTACGTGCCGGAGCTGGTGAAGATTGACCTTGATTCTCTACCACTTCGAAGCTACCGCCACCAGCTGACTTGCTACCCAACATGGTCATCTCATTGACGACGATCTCGGTGGTATAGCGGTCTTTTCCTTCTTTGTCTTGCCACTTGCGTGTCTGGATGCGACCTTCGACATAGATCATGGAACCCTTTTTCAGGTACTCGCCCGCGATCTCTGCCAAGCGGCGATAGAACACGAGGTTATGCCATTCGGTGCGCTCTTGTTTCTCACCGCTCTTGTCTTTGTAATTCTCGGATGTCGCCAGCGACACATTGGTCACTGCTTCGCCGTTGGTCATATAACGGGTCTCTGGATCTTTGCCCAAACGACCAATTAGGATTGCCTTGTTCACTGACATCTCAAACCCCTTTCACTAGATATTCAACTCCGTCCTCATCGAAACCGCTTATCTCCACCTTGAGACAGGCGATCTGTTCGCTGGCGACGATTAGCACTTCATTCACACCACGTAATTGTGCCAGAGACTGCTTCAATGTGCGCGCCTCCTCTTCAGTCATCTCAGGCAGGTGATACATCTTGGTCTGCAAGGCTTTAGGCGCTTGCATGCTGGAGGCGACCACCAACCAGAGAACCAACATGACGACCGCAAAGATAAGTACCGCATTGCCGCCATACACCTGCATCAACAAGCCGCCCATCGCCGAACCGAAGAACGCACCCAAGAATTGCACGCTACTGAACACACCCATCGCCGTGCCCTTGGCATCCAGTGGCGATATCTTGCTGACGATAGAAGGTTGGGTGGCTTCTAGCACGTTGAAGGCGGTAAAGAATATCAATAAGGAGATAGCCACGCCCCACAGACTGTCTTGCAATAGGTAGATGCCAATTTGTGCGATGGCTGCCATAACGATGGCGAGCATGAAAACTTGTTTGAGCTTGGCTTTTTTCTCCGCGATGATGATAGGCGGCACCATCAGCACGAAGGCGATCAACATGACAGGCAGATATACCTGCCATTGATGCTGAATATCCAAGCCGTTAGCACGCAAGATGAACGGCACTTGCATGAACACCGACATCAAGATGGCATGCAAGGTGAACACGCCAAAGTCCATGCGCAAAAGATCTTTGTTGCGCAACACGTCTTTCAGTTTGCTGGTGTTGGCTTGCGTGTCTGAATGAAAGCGCGTGATGGCGGGATTGGGGATGAACCAGATCACCATGGCGATGGAGACGAACGCCAGTACACCAATCAAAGTGAAGATGCCCGCCATGCCGATCAGTTGATACAGGATAGGCGACAGCACCATCGAGATGGCAAAGGTGATGCCGATGGTGATGCCGATCATCGCCATCGCCTTAGTGCGATGTTCTTCGCGCGTGAGGTCGGCCGTCAGCGCCATCACCGCTGCGTTGATCGCACCCGCACCTTGGATGACACGCCCGGCGATGATCCAGTAAATGTCATCTGCCGAGGCGGCGATGAAGCTACCTGCCGCGAACAGCAACAAGCCTGTGATAATGATGGGCTTGCGTCCATATCGATCCGACAGCCAACCCGCTGGGATCTGCAAGATGGCTTGCGTCAGTCCATAAGCACCAAGTGCTATACCGATCAGGAAATGACTATGCCCACCCGGCAGATCTTCGGCATACAGCGCGAAGATAGGCAGGATGATGAACAGACCCAACATGCGCAGGCCATAGATACTGGCCAAGCCAATACTGGCTCGACGTTCAAATGAGGTCATTGCGGAGTCTGAAGCGGACATGAAACGGAACGTGAACTTTGATGAGGCGCGCATCTTAACAGCTAGCCCCCAGCCGCGTCAGCCGTCATTCCTTGCCCCCACTATTCTTTGGCACAGTATTCGCTATATAACCCTGTAAATAACAATTTCGGGAGAATCTTATGGAAATCGCATCAACAGAATATGCCAGCGTCACGGCCTACGATGAACTATTGGACAGCAAGTTACGCCCACGCGTAGCTGCACAACCTTTGTTCGACTACCTGAATTCATTGGACGCTGAGGAGTTATTGGCGCGGCGCGAAGCGGTCGAGGCGACCATCATGGCGATGGGCATCACCTTCACTATCTACAGCGAGGCCGGCAACATCGACAGGGCATGGCCTTTTGACGTGATACCGCGCGTAATGGGACGTAGCGAATGGGACCCCATCCAAGCGGGACTCAAGCAAAGGCTGAAGGCGCTCAACCTGTTCATCAACGATCTGTACAACGAGCAACGCATCATCAAAGATGGCATCTTCCCTGCTCAGGTGTTGGAAGGTTCGGTCAACTTCCGCAAACAGTGTATCGGCGTGACGCCCCGTTTTGGCGTGTGGGCCCACGTATGTGGCACCGACTTGGTGCGCGACAAGGATGGCACCGTTTATGTGCTTGAAGATAATCTGCGCGTTCCTTCCGGCGTGTCTTACATGCTGGAGAATCGCCAGATCATGAAGCGAATCTTCCCCGAGGTGTTCCGCACGACCAATATCTTGCCGGTGGATGATTACCCCACCCAGCTCTATCACACACTGGCGGCACTCTCACCTCGCCCCGGCGACCAACCCGTTGTCGCTGTATTGACGCCCGGCATCTACAACTCGGCCTATTTCGAGCACAGCTATCTGGCGCAACAGATGGGGGCATTCTTGGTCGAGGGGCAAGACCTGTTGGTGGGCGTGGATGATGTGGTGTACATGAAGAACATCTTCGGCCTACAGCGCGTGGATGTGATCTACCGACGCATCGACGATAACTTCCTCGATCCCGAAGCGTTCAGCCCCGATTCCATCCTCGGCGTTCCTGGGCTGATGCGCGCATGGCGCAAAGGCAATGTCGGCATCGCCAATGCGCCCGGTGCGGGCGTGGCAGACGACAAGGTGGTGTATGCCTTCGTACCGCAGATCATCAAATACTATCTGGGTGAAGAGCCCATCCTCGCCAATGTCCCGAGCTACCTGTGCATGTACCCTGACCAATGCGAATACGTGCTGAAGAATCTGGACAAGTTGGTGGTGAAGCCCGCGAATGAATCCGGTGGCTACGGCATGCTCATCGGGCCGCGTGCCACAGAGGAAGAGCGCGATCAATTCGCAAAACTCATCCGCGCCAATCCACGCAACTACATGGCGCAACCGACACTGGAGATCTCCACAGCGCCGACCTTGATCGACGGCGAGTTAGCGCCGCGACATTTGGACCTGCGGCCCTTCGTGCTGCAATCCGACAAACTGTACGCAACCACAGGTGGACTCACGCGTGTGGCGCTGCGCAAAGGTTCCTTGGTGGTGAACTCATCGCAAGGGGGTGGCAGCAAAGACACTTGGATCGTGGAGGACACATCATGCTAGCCCGCGCCGCAGAGAATCTATATTGGATGGCGCGTTATCTGGAACGTGCCGAGAACACCGCACGCCTCATCAACAGCACTACTGATGTGTTGTTGGACTTGCCGCATGGCGCGACCTTGGGTTGGGACACACTCATCAAAGTTGCAGGATTGGATAAATCGTTCAGCAAGGTCTACACAGAAGCCAACGAAGATTCGATTATGCGCTTCATGATCGAGGACGAACGCAATCCAAGCTCCATCTTGTCTTGCGTGAAATATGCCCGAGAGAACACGCGCACCCTGCGCGAGTTGCTACCAGAAGAATTGTGGGAACGCATCAATAGCCTGTACCTGTATCTGAAGGACAATGCCAATCAGACTCTGACCAGTCGGCGCGAACGCTACATCGTGTTGCAGAACGTGGTCGCGCAACGCCATGCCATCGTGGGCTTGATCTCGGGTGTGATGGCGCATGATCTGGCGTATCAGTTCATCCGCCTCGGTCGCAACATCGAGCGCGCCGACATGACTACGCGCATCCTCGACATCAACTTCGCCGTGTCCATCCCCAAAGACATGCCGCTGTATGAAGTAAGCGTTGAGCGTCTGTGGATGAGTACACTCAAAGCGTTGTCCGCGTATCAAACGTATCGCAGACTCAAAGCGGTGCATGTCACCGGCGCAGGGGTGATCGAGTTCCTCATCAACGATGAGCGCTTCCCGCGTAGCTTGGAATATTGCTTGAAAGAAGCGGAGTCCTGTTTGCAAGCGATGCCATTCAGCGGCGTGGTGTTGAGTAGCGTGCGATCCGCACGCATGAATTTGCAGAGCTTGAATGCGAACGAACTGGATTCAGGTGAGTTGCACGAACTGCTGGATGTGACGCAAAAAGAATTAGGCGACATCAACAGCGCCTTGGCCACTCAGTATTTCCATGCCTACGATGACCCCAGCAAGATGTCGGCTGAGCAGATCCAATAATATTTTTTAGATTACGACCATGACCTATTGCCTAGCCATCAACACCAACGAGGGGTTGGTATTCTGCTCGGACTCTCGTACCAATGCGGGATTCGACAATGTATCGACCTATACCAAGATGCATTCTTTTGTGTGGCCACAAGATCGCTTCCTAGTCTTGTTGTCGGCGGGCAATCTGGCCACCACGCAATCGGTCGTCAAACGCATCAATGCGGACCTGGAGAAGTCGCTGCTACCTAATCTGCTCTCAGTCACCAATATGCACGAGGCGGCTGACTATGTAGCCTCGGTGAGTACCGAGGTACAGAAACAACAAACCATACGCGACAACTCGAGCAGCACCTACGAAGCGACGTTCATCTTGGGTGGCCAGATCGGTAGCGCTACGCCAGAGACTTTATTGATCTACGCACAGGGCAACTACATACACGAATCGAGCGCGCATCCGTTCCTGCAGATCGGCGAGATCAAATACGGCAAACCCATCCTCGATCGCGTCATCCAGCGAACTACTCATTTGGAAGCAGCAGCGCGCTGTGCACTGGTGTCGATGAACTCGACCATGCGTAGTAATCTCACCGTCGGCCCACCCGTGGATATGATGATCTATGAAAAGGATTCCTTGAGTGGTGGTCGGCGCTTCAACCTGACCGAAGACGATCCGTTCGCCAAGAACATCTCGCAATCGTGGAACGCGGGATTGACGCAAGCACTGGAAAATCTACCTCGCTTCCCTTGGGAAAGCGAAACTACGAAGTAGTGGCTCAGCCCATCACTAACTCAAGATCAGATAAAGGTCGTTTGACTGCCTCACCCTGTTGCATCTGCGGTTCAACAACAGTGGATGTGATGCGTTGATTGAGTGAATCGAGTTCACCACTCAAGTGGCGCAATCGGCCATGCACATAGCGTGTGATGCCGCACGTCAATTTGTACACCAAGGCGGGGGGGGGTATAGAGATGCTCTTCCAGCTTGTTGCGATCCAAGCGCAGAACTCGCGTCGCGCCCTCCGCATACAACCTCGAATCGATGCCGAATCTATTGCCGCCCATGAAGGCGATGGTGTTGGCGATGTCACCTGGTTTTATCGCATGCACCGTCAACACTCCCTCACGGCTGGTCAACCGCACCTCGATACCACCGCTCATCACGATGAATAGACTGTCTTGAAAGATACCCTTAGGCAAACAGATCAGGTCGCCTGCTGAAAAGTCATCCACGACAAGCATGCTCATCAAGAGATCGACTTCGTCATCACTCAACTCTTCCGTGATGGGTGAAAGGCGCAACATCGAACGTATTGGTTTCATTGGGTCACCTCTTCGGTCCTTAACTCGTCATCGCAGCACCTTCAAGAACGAGTGCTGAAAAAGTGGGCATCCCGGGGGATGCCCGAATCAGAGAGGAGAGAAATGAAAGTAGCGCACACATGCCGTGTTACTACTCTCGCATTGGTATCAGCAAGCTACATGCCAGACATGGCAACCTATATTTATCAGATAGTTAGGTCTTTTCAGTGGCTCGCATAGTGTACGTTTTCGCACCACTCTGTTGCTTACCGCACTGCGTTGGTGAATATAAAGGCGTCAAATTGCATGTGAACTAAGCTCTTCATTAGGGTGGCATCGGGATGTTTCACGAATAGGGAAATGAATGTTTGCCGCCTAGCTAGGCTCATGCTACTGTTTCGCCACTCGCTGCTCACAAAAGCAGCCGCACTCAAAGTTAAGGAAGAACATGACTTATTGCTTGGCCATCAACACAGATACAGGTTTTGTCCTTTGTTCAGATTCGCGCACCAATGCAGGGTTCGACAACATCTCCACTTACTCCAAGATGCATACCTTCGTGTGGCCGAACAGTCGCGTATTTGGCTTACTTTCTGCTGGTAATCTGGCCACCACTCAATTAGTCGTCAAACGCATCAAGGCTGATCTTGATAACGGCGCGATACCCAACCTGCTTTCAGTTAGCAGCATGCAAGAAGCCGCCGATTACGTTGCTACGGTGAGTATGAGCGTGCAGAACCTGCACGTCGTTCGCGATACGGGTAGCACCAGCTTCGAAGCTACATTCATCTTGGCAGGTCAGATCGGCACGTCGCGCCATGAGACTTTGATGATCTACCCGCAAGGCAACTACATCCACGAATCCGATGCGCATCCGTTCTTGCAGATCGGTGAGATCAAATACGGCAAACCGATCTTGGATCGCGTCATCAAACGTGATACCCGATTAGACCCCGCCGCGCGTTGTGCGCTTGTGTCGATGAACTCGACTGTACGCAGTAACCTGACCGTCGGCGCGCCTATCGACTTGCTGATCTACGACAAGGACAGCCTGAATTTCTCTCACCAGATGTGCTTGACGGAAGAAGATCCATTCGCAAAACAGCTATCCGAAGCTTGGAACAAAGGCTTGGTCGCCGCTTTGGATAATTTGCCTAGGTTCTATTGGGAGTCCAGTGCGAACGAGACCGACAGTTCTGAAGCTATCCCCCTGCGTAAATAGTCGTCCACGCTCATCTGTTTTCATTAATGAACCGCAACAGCCTAAAGCTACTGCGGTTTTTTAATGCACCACCTATTTCTTTAGCGCCCTGTTTCAGTGCGCACCATTCAGATGCACCCCACAAACACAGTGATAAAACGAAGGAATGCAGCTGGCGTAGTTCGTGCTTGATACATAGCCATAGCAAACCTAGCAGAATTCAAGAATAGGAAAGATTCCAGATGACTATCCGCGTCGCATTGAATCACCAGACGACTTATCGCTTTGACCGCGCTGTAAAACTTTGGCCGCACGAGATCAGGCTGCGTCCGGCTGCACATAGCCGCACGCCGATATTGAGTTACTCACTGAACGTCGAACCGTCCGATCATTTTCTGAATTGGCAGCAAGATCCTTTCGGTAACTGGGTAGCGCGCTTGGTGTTCCCGGAAAAGACCAAAGAACTGAAAGTCACCATCGATCTAGTCGCGGACATGACGGTCATCAATCCCTTCGATTTTTTCATGGAGGAATACGCCGAGCATTTTCCTTTCGTCTATCCCGAAGCCTTGGGGCGCGAACTCGTGCCCTATCTGGAGAAGGAAGCCACTACGCCCTTGTTGGCGGCGTGGATAGCACTGGCGCGTAAAGACTTCTTGAATAAAGAGATGCGCACCATCGACATGCTGGTGGGCATCAATCAGCGCGTGCAAGCGGCTGTCGGTTACATCGTGCGGCTTGAGGCGGGTGTACAAACACCCGAGCAGACACTGGAACTGAAGCGTGGCTCGTGCCGAGATTCCGCGTGGTTGTTGGTTCAAGTGTTGCGCCATCTTGGCTTGGCGGCACGTTTTGCATCCGGCTATCTGATCCAACTCAAGGCCGATGTGGAAGCCTTGGATGGCCCCTCTGGCACCGAAGTTGATTTCACCGACCTGCATGCGTGGACCGAAGTCTATATTCCTGGCGCAGGCTGGATCGGTCTTGACGCCACTTCAGGTTTGTTGGCAGGTGAAGGACATATCCCGTTGGCTTGCACAGCGATGCCCTCTTCCGCTGCACCCGTGATCGGCGCGACGGAAGTGTGTGAAACAGAATTTGATTTCGCCATGAAAGTGACGCGCATCCACGAAGACCCTCGCGTCACCCAGCCCTACACCGAAGCGCAGTGGCAGGCCATCCAAGACTTGGGTTATCAAGTGGATGCCGAACTAAAGAAACAAGATGTGCGACTCACCATGGGTGGTGAACCCACCTTTGTTTCCATCGACGACATGGAAGGACCGGAGTGGAAATTCACCGCGCTGTCGGATAAGAAGCGAGAACTCGCTGGGGATCTACTTACGCGTTTGCAAGGCCATTTCGCGCCGGGTGCGATGTTGCATTTCGGTCAGGGCAAGTGGTATCCGGGCGAACCCTTGCCACGTTGGGCCTTGGGTTGTTACTGGCGCACCGATGGCAAACCGCTTTGGAACGATGCCAAGCTGATGGTCACCGCAGAAGGTGGTGGTGAGCACAAGACTGCTGATGCCTTGCGCTTCATGCAACACCTCACACATGAGTTGGCGTTGGATGAGGGCTTCATCATCCCCGCCTACGAAGATGTGACGCAGGTCATCAACGAAGAACTGCGTTGGCCAGAGAATCTCGATCCGCATTCGGCTGATTTGAAAAAGACTGATGAGCGAAAACGCTTGGCGAAACTCATCGAACGCGGACTAGGCGATGCAGTGGGTTATGTGTTGCCCTTAAAAGCGCTGCCCCCCGCCGCACCACAACGTGCAGCCAAGGCCATTGTCGCGGCGGGATTCCGTTCCAGTCCGTGGCCGATCAAGCGCGAGCATCTGTATTTGATCGCGGGCGACTCGCCATTGGGATTGCGCCTACCATTGGCTTCGCTGCCTTGGGTATTGCCAGAAGACAAGGAGGAAGCTTTCGGACGCGACCCATTCGATGCGACGCATGAAGCACCTGCCGCGAAAGCATCGAACAAGAAATCCAAGTCCGTGACCAGCACGGAAAAATATGACCCGCGCGAAGTGGTGCACACCGCGCTGTGCGCCGAGGTGCGTAAAGGTGTGCTGTGTGTGTTTCTGCCACCCGTGCCGTTGTTCGAAGACTTCATCGTATTGCTGAACGCGATCGAAGCCAGTGCCGCTGCGTTGAAATTGCCGCTGCGACTGGAAGGCTACACACCGCCCGTCGATGCGCGCGTGAAAGAGTTCCGCATCACCCCCGACCCCGGTGTGATCGAAGTGAACATCCACCCGTCCAGCACTTGGGAACAGTTGGTGGCGAACACGCAGACGCTGTATGAAGAGGCGCGCCAGACACGATTGGGCACAGAGAAGTTCATGCTGGATGGTCGCCACACAGGAACGGGGGGCGGCAATCACGTGACACTCGGTGCGGCCACGCCCGCCGACTCACCTTGCTTGCGCCGCCCCGATGTGTTGATGAGCCTCATCACCTATTGGCAACATCACCCCGCCTTGTCGTATCTGTTTTCTGGCATGTTCATCGGCCCCACCAGCCAAGCGCCGCGTGTGGATGAAGCGCGCCATGAGAGCTTGTACGAGCTAGAGATCGCCTTCCAACAGATGGCTGAGAAGTTAAAGCCAGGTGTAGAGAGTCAGCAACCGTGGTTAGTAGATCGATTGCTGCGCAACCTGCTGGTGGATCTTTCTGGCAACACACATCGTGCGGAATTCTGCATCGACAAGCTGTATTCACCCGACAGCGCGACCGGTCGATTGGGACTGGTCGAGTTCCGTGGCTTCGAGATGCCGCCCCATGCGCAGATGTCGCTGTTGCAGATGTTGCTGCTGCGCGCACTCGTCGCCCGTTTCTGGAAGACGCCCTACAGTGGCAATCTGAATCGTTGGGGAACGGAGCTGCATGACCGTTTCATGCTGCCACACTTCGTAGCGCAGGACATGCGCGACGTGGTGCTCGATCTGCAACGCGCGGGCTATGCCTTCGAGTTCGATTGGTTCGCGCCCTTCCTTGAATTCCGCTTCCCTCGTTTCGGCACGGTCGCTTATCACGGCATCGAGATGGAACTGCGCCAAGCCATCGAACCGTGGCATGTGTTGGGCGAGGAAGTCGCGGCGGGTGGCACGGCACGCTATGTGGATTCCTCCATCGAGCGTATGCAGATCAAAGTCAGTCACATGAACGACAACCGCCATATCGTCACTTGCAATGGCCGCCCTCTTCCACTCACCCCCACGGGAGTTCGCGGCGAATATGTG
>PNNY01000026.1 GCA_013824485.1 Sideroxydans sp. | reverse complement strand
ATGTTGCAAGGAGACTCGTATCACGACAGCCGCCACTCCGGAAATCATCACCGGGCGGGCATAGGACGAGTAGATCATGCGCCCATCTTGCCCCACTGTTCCGAGCATATTGCACAAATTGGTTGCCCAATCAGGCTGTTGGAACAACTGTCCGCCCTCGGTTATCCCTTGGATCACGAATTCTGAGACACTCGACAACATAGTTCTCCCCTCCCACATGCCTAGTTGAATGGGGTCATGATAGCACTGCGCCACTATACGAACCGCCCGCCCCAAACAACGGGTTGCCAAATCCAAAGAGGCTCCCTATAATGCGCGCCTTTTAACGCAAGCCGAATTCCCAAGGAGTCACCATGGCAAACACAGCACAAGCCAGAAAACGCGCAAAACAAGCAGACAAGCAGCACGCTCACAACACCACATTGCGTTCCGAATTGCGCACAGCGATCAAGAAGGTAGTGAAGGCGATCGAAGCGGGCGACAAGGCTGCCGCACAGTCCGTTTTCACTGCATCGACTAGCGTGGTTGACTCCATCGCAGACAAGAAGATCATCCATAAGAACAAAGCAGCTCGCCATAAGAGCCGCTTGTCCGCCGCTATCAAGGCGATGGCCTGATTTATCGCAGACGAAAGCCTGCGAAATAATAAAGGCCGACGATGTTGTCGGCCTTTTTTGTTTATAGTTCCAGCCTCAGCGTTACAACAAGACCAGAAAGCTTGCTATGTCTCATTTGATGAACACGTATGCTAGACAACCTGTTTCTTTCACTCACGGTGAAGGTGCTTGGCTATTCGATGCCGCAGGCAATCGTTATCTAGATGGATTAGCTGGTGTCGCCGTCAATACATTGGGGCATTCTCATCCACGCTTCACCGCAGCACTTAAGGCGCAAATCGACAGCCTTATCCATTGCTCCAACATCTATCAAGTAACCGGACAAGAAGCTTTGTCGGAAAAGCTGTGCGCCTTGTCTGGCATGCAGGAAGTCTTCTTCTGCAACTCAGGCTGCGAAGCCAACGAAGCCGCCATCAAGTTGGCGCGCATGTATGGCCACAATCGCGGTATCGACAATCCTTCCATCATCGTGATGGAAAAAGCATTCCACGGTCGCACGTTAGCCACCCTCTCCGCCACCGGCAACCGCAAGGTTCAGGCCGGCTTCGAACCACTTGTGAGCGGTTTCGTGCGCGTCCCCTACAACGATATCGAAGCAGTACGCCACGTTGCACAACACAATCGTGATGTGGTCGCAGTATTGGTCGAGCCGATCCAGGGCGAAGGTGGCATACGCACACTAGACATCGCCTATCTGCAAGAGATGCGCAAACTGTGCGATGAAAATAACTGGCTGTTGATGCTGGACGAAGTGCAATGCGGCATCGGACGCACTGGAAAATGGTTCGGCTTCCAACACACCGACATCCTGCCAGACGTGATGACGCTGGCCAAAGGCTTGGGATCGGGCGTACCTATCGGCGCTTGCCTCACCGCAGGTAATGCGGTGGGCACTTTCAAACCCGGCAACCATGGCTCCACCTTTGGCGGCAACCCACTGGCTTGCGCTGCGGGTCTGAACACCTTGAACATCCTAGAACAAGATGGCTTGCTCGCTCATGCGGATAAGATCGGCAAGTTCATACGCAATGGCCTGAGCACCTCGTTACAAGACGTAAAGGGTGTGAAAGAGATTCGCGGACAAGGATTGATGATCGGCATCGAACTGGATAAGCCTTGCGGCGATCTAGTGAAACAGGCACTGGCGAAGGGCTTGCTCATCAATGTGACCGCCGACACGGTGGTACGTCTGTTGCCACCGCTCATCTTGTCGCAAGCGGAGGCTCAACAAATGATCGACATCTTGAGTCCACTCATCAAAGACTTCTTGCAAACCTGATTGGAAAAGCATCATGGCCGCCCCCATCAAACACTTCTTACAGTTCAAAGACCTGACGCGCGCTGAGCTCGAGTACCTGTTCGAACGCACCCGCATCATCAAAGAGCGTTTCAAGCGCTACGAGAAATACTGGCCTCTAGAAGACCGCACGCTGGTGATGATCTTTGAGAAGGCCAGCACGCGCACGCGTCTGTCGTTCGAGGCAGGTATGCACCAGCTTGGCGGTTCGGCCATCTACCTCAACACACGTGACTCACAACTGGGACGTGGCGAGCCGGTGGAAGACGCAGGCCAAGTCATCTCACGTATGAGCGACATCGTGATGATCCGCACTTTCGAGCAGGACATCATCGAACGTTTCGCGCGCAACTCGCGCGTGCCGGTCATCAACGGCCTCACCAACGAGTACCACCCCTGCCAGATCCTCGCCGACATCTACACCTACATCGAACATCGCGGCGGTATCCAAGGCAAGACGGTCGCCTGGATCGGTGACTCCAACAACATGTGCAACACGTGGCTACAAGCGGCAGAGATATTGGATTTCAACGTCCACGTCTCCACGCCACCTGGCTATGAAGTCGAGCCTGAACGTGCTGGCTTGTATGGTGATCAACACTACGAAGAATTCACCGATCCGATGGATGCAGCACGCGGCGCCGATCTGGTCACCACCGACGTATGGACTTCGATGGGATGGGAAGCGGAGAACGAAGAACGCCTGAAGGACTTTGCCGATTGGCAGGTTGATGCAGACATGATGGGCGTTGCCGCTAAAGACGCGCTATTCATGCACTGCCTACCCGCACATCGCGGCGAAGAAGTATCCGCAGAAGTCATCGACGGCACCCAATCCGTCGTGTGGGATGAGGCTGAAAATCGTTTGCATGTGCAGAAGGCACTGATGGAATACCTATTACTCGGCAAGGTCGCGTGATGCGCATCCCCCCTCGCCTCGTGCCGCTTTTGTTCCCGTTCTTCATGTCGCTGGTGATGGCTTTCATCATGACCGCCTTCATCACTTGGATCAACACAGGCTTGGCCGATGGTTATGTAGGACGCTGGATGTATTCCTTCGTCTTCGCTTGGCCCCTCGCCATGCTTTGTATCGTTTTGTTCGCCAATCGCATTCGCGGCTTCATCGGCAAACTCACCGCTTAATCAATCTAGCTCATAGGAAATCAACATGTCCGACATCAAAAAAGCTGTTCTCGCCTACTCGGGTGGACTCGATACCTCCGTTATCCTGAAATGGTTGCAAGACACCTATCAATGCGAAGTGGTGACCTTTACCGCTGACGTAGGTCAAGGTGAAGAGCTGGAACCCGCGCGTGCCAAAGCACTAAAGATGGGCATCGCAGCAGACAACATCTACATCGACGACCTGCGCGAAGAGTTCGTGCGTGATTTCGTGTTCCCCATGTTCCGCGCCAATACCGTTTATGAAGGCGAATACCTGTTGGGTACATCCATCGCGCGCCCATTGATTGCAAAACGTCTGATCGAGATCGCGGCCATGACGAATTCCCAAGCCATCTCGCACGGAGCAACCGGCAAAGGCAACGATCAGGTGCGTTTTGAACTGGGCGCGTATGCACTCAATCCAAACATCAAAGTGATCGCGCCTTGGCGTGAATGGGATCTGTTGTCGCGTGAAAAACTGATGGCTTATGCCGAAAAACACGGCATCCCCGTCGAGATGAAACACAAACAAGGCGGCTCGCCTTACTCCATGGATGCGAACCTGTTGCACATCTCTTACGAAGGTCGCCATCTGGAAGACCCCGCAGCCGAAGCCGAAGAGAGCATGTGGCGTTGGACCGTGTCACCGGAAAAGGCACCTGATGCAGCCGAGTATCTCGATATCGAGTACGTGAAGGGCGACATCGTTGCACTGAACGGAACCAAACTTTCTCCCGCTCAAGTGTTGGCTAAGCTGAACGAGCTCGGCGGCAAGCACGGTATCGGTCGTCTGGACTTGGTCGAGAACCGCTACGTCGGCATGAAGTCACGCGGCTGCTACGAGACACCAGGTGGAACCATCATGCTGAAGGCACACCGCGCCATCGAATCCATCACCTTGGACCGCGAAGTCGCTCACTTGAAGGACGACCTGATGCCACGTTACGCATCGATGATCTACAACGGTTACTGGTGGAGCCCTGAGCGCCTCGCCATCCAAACACTGATCGACCATACCCAAGCCAGTGTAAATGGCTGGGTACGCGTCAAGCTGTACAAGGGCAACGTCATCGTCGTTGGCCGCGACTCCAAGACAGATTCGCTGTTCGATTCCAGCATCGCGACCTTCGAAGACGACAAAGGCGCTTACGACCAGAAGGATGCGGCAGGCTTCATCAAATTGAACGCCTTGCGCATGCGCATCGCGGCGAATCTGAAGAGCCGCAAATAAGTTTTTGTTTCAAAGGAGGCTGAGATGATCCACGAACTGACTGGTGACATCCTGTTAAGCAGCGCCAAAGCCATCGCCCAAGGCGTTGCTCCTAATGACGACTTCCATCACGGGCTTGCGTTGCAACTGCGCGAACGCATGCCCGCGATGTACAAAGACTTTCGCCACTACTGTCAGACAAAGCACCCCAAGTCGGGCGATTTGTGGACGTGGATGAGTAGTGATGGGCGTTACATCATCAACCTGTTCACCCAAGATGGTGCGTACGACCATGGCAGCAAACCGGGGCACGCGACGATCAGTCATGTGAATCACAGCCTGCATGCGTTACGCACCTTCGTACAGAAGGAAAAACTAACCAGCCTCGCCCTGCCTCGCCTCGCCTGTGGCGTGAACGGACTAGATTGGAATGACGTGAAGCCCATCATCGAAAAACATCTCGGCGACCTCGGCATCCCTGTGTATGTGTATGCCAATTATCAAAAAGGCATCAAAGCAAACGAACCCTCGAAATAATCAAAAGGAAATCTCAGCATGTCAGACAAGATCGATAACGTCAGCGTCGGTAAAAAATCCAATGTGTTCTTCGACGGAAAATGCGTATCGCATTCCGTATTTTTCCCTGATGGTTCGCGCAAGACCGTTGGCGTCGTATTACCTAACAGCCAGCTCACTTTCAACGTCGGCGTCCCAGAATTGATGGAGATCAGCGCAGGCACCTGCCAAGTCAAGATCGCGGGTGAATCCAGCTTCAAGACCTATGCCGCAGGCAGCAGCTTCAACGTAGCGGCAAATAGCAGCTTCGATATCCATACCGGCGCAGAAGCGGTCGATTACGTTTGCAGTTTTGGTTCCAACTAACCTGAAGGTTAGTCTCCACCGCAACAAGCCGCTACGCGGCATATTGTGGCTAAATTAATTAAGGAGAAATTCATGCCCTCATTCGACATCGTTTCAGAAGTAGACAAACCTGAAGTCAAGAACGCCATTGAGCAGACGAACAAAGAGGTCAGCACGCGTTTCGACTTCAAAGGGTCTGATGCGCGCGTGGAACAAGCTGAGCTAAAACTCACGGTGTGGGCTGACAACGAGTTCCAACTGAATCAAGTGCAAGACATCCTCAATGGCAAGCTCACCAAGCGTGGCGTGGATATCAAGTGCCTTGAGATCAGCGACAAGATAGAAAAGGTCAGCGGCAACAAGGTCAAACGTGGCTGCGAAGTAAAGACGGGCGTCGAAATCGAGTTGGCCAAGAAGATCGTCAAGCACATCAAAGATAGCAAGATGAAGGTGCAAGCCAGCATCCAAGGTGACACCGTGCGCGTCACCGGCAAGAACCGCGACGACCTGCAAGAGGCCATCGCCTTCGTCAAAAAGACCATCACCGATTTCCCTCTGCAATATCAGAACTTCCGCGACTGACCATGAAAAATCCAATCAAATCCCTCCTTGCGGCACTGCTCATCACCTCTTCCAGTAGCGCCTTCGCAGAAGGATCGATCTCGTATCCAGCGATGGTTTGGGATGACATCACTCATGTGTTGTCTGCGCCAACACGCTGGGAAAAGGACGAATGGCAGACCGCTGGATGGTCGAGCTTGGCAGTTCTCGGAACGGTCGCTGTGATCGACAAGCCTGTACGCGACTACATGGTGAAGCAGGACCAGAACAACCAAGCTTGGTTGCAAGTAGAGAAGTTCGGCCGTGAATATGCGGTGGGGATCACCGGAGCGTTCTTCGTCGCAGGCTTAGTGGGTGACGAGACCTCGATGCACGTCGCACAAGACGTTGTTTCTGCCAGCATCATCTCCAGCGCCATCATCGGCGTCGCTACCAAGACCGTGGTCGGACGTAGCCGCCCATTGCAAAACAAAGGTACGACAGACTTCGCCCCATTCACCGACATGAACAGTTCCTTCTTTTCTGGGCACACCACGCAAGCTTTTACTTTGGCTGCGGTGATCTCCGAGACCTATGACGAGACTTGGATAGACGTGACTGCATATGGCCTCGCCACTTTTGCTGGCGTGGCGCGCACCTATCATGACAAACACTTTGCTTCTGATGTGTTGGCAGCCGCTATCGTCGGCACACTCGTCGGCAAGAGCGTGGTCGCGCACAACAAAGACCTACGTAGCAATAAGTTGACTGTGCTCCCGGCCATCTCCCAAGGCATGGTTGGAGTTCAGGTCGTAGGCAGATTCTGATGCCTAGCGTCCTCCTGCCGCTCGCAAATGGTAGTGAAGACCTCGAAGCCATCACCGTGCTCAACATCCTGCGTCGCGCATGTATCGAGGCGATCAGTGCCAGCCTCGATGGTCAACCCATACGTGGCAGTCGCGGCACGATGTTGATCCCAGACACCTCCTTGGAAGAGGCACTCAAGCGCCGATTCGACATGGTGGTATTGCCAGGCGGCCAACCTGGTACCAACAACCTAAAGTCAGACGCTCGCATCATCAAACTCGTACAAGAGATGGCCGCAGCGGAGCGCTACGTCTGTGCCATCTGTGCGGCACCTTCTATTCTGGCAACGGCGGGTTTGTTAGATGGGAAACGTGCCACTAGCTTTCCGGGTGCTTTAGATGCATTCCCACGAGTGTCTCAGCAACCTCAAGCGGTGGTCGAAGATGGAAAACTCATCACCTCACGCGGCCCCGGCACGGCCATGGATTTCGCCCTGACCTTGGTAGAGCGACTGTCCGGCAAATCCAAGCGCGATGAAGTTGAAGCCGGCTTGGTGCGCTAAGTGCCCTCCGCACTAAAAAGACTTCCTCCTTCCATCATCGCACTGCTGTTGCAAGTCGCTGCTTTCGTAGTCGTCCTATTCGTCGTACGTGCAGCCCAACTCCAACTCGCTCCCATCGTGTTCGTTCTATTGTGTGGTGGGCTGGCGGCATGGCTCAGCCATCTCGCCAAGCAGGCTCGCTGGTGGCTCTTCATCCAACTAGCTTTCTTACCGGCGATACTGGCGGCGTACTCACTCGACATCCCTCCCACCCTGTTCCTCGTAGCATTCGTCATCATGCTTGCGGTTTATTGGAGCGCATTCCGCACTCAAGTGCCGCTCTATCTTTCCAGCAACAAGGTATGGCAAGCGCTCGAGACGCAACTCCCAAGTGATCGACCTTTCAAATTCATCGATCTCGGTTCTGGCATAGGAGGTGTGCTGACACACCTCGCCAAGACACATCCTCACGGTCAATATCATGGCGTTGAATATGCGCCACTACCTTGCCTCTGGAGTTGGTTGCGAATCAAATCGGGTAAGCATAAGAACTGTACGGTGCAATGGGGCAGCATGTGGGACAGCGATCTATCGCAGTACGATGTGGTGTTCGCCTATCTATCTCCAGTGCCCATGGAGAGGCTTTGGCACAAGGCACGTGCTGAGATGCGTCCTGGCAGCCTGTTCATCAGCAACACCTTTGCGGTGCCAGACCCCCCCCCGCAATCCACACTGACGGTAGACGATCTCCACACATCGACCTTGTATATCTGGAAGATGTAAGGTTTCCCTCCTGTCCTTTCAATGAGTTACAAGCCCCCCACCGAAACCCTTCCCAATGCAGAATATTTTGGTTAGGATGCCGTCCTAGTTCAGTTGCACATCTACGCGGCATCAACCGCACGAACACAAAACCCAACAACCTAAACGAGAACCAAACATGAGCGAACACATCCGTTATGTAACCGATGACACCTTCACTGCTGAAGTGTTGCAATCCCCCGTCCCCGTACTGGTCGATTACTGGGCTGAATGGTGTGGTCCCTGCCGCATGATCGCCCCCATCTTGGATGAAGTCTCCAAAGAGTACGCAGGTCGTTTGAACGTCGCGAAGCTGAACGTGGACGAGAACCAAGAGACACCACAAAAATACGGCGTGCGTGGCATCCCGACATTGATGCTGTTCAAGAACGGCAACATCGAAGCGACCAAGGTCGGCGCATTGTCCAAGTCACAACTGACCGCTTTCATCGACAGCCACATCTAAGATCCCAAGCAGCCCGCCCGACACTGCATCGTTTCTTCCTGAAACAAGAACCAAGAAACCAATTTCAGTTCGGTGCGGGAAATCCCGCAAAACCCAAAACAAACCCGTCTCACATCCCTAGCAACTCTCAATAACCTAGCGCTCACGCGCCCCATCCTGACTATGCATCTATCCGACCTCAAGACCAAACACATCACCGAATTAGTGGAAATGGCGACCACCAACCAGATCGACAACGCCAACCGCATGCGCAAGCAAGACTTGATCTTCGCATTGCTAAAAAATCAAGCCAAAAAAGGCGAGAGCATATTCGGTGAAGGTACGCTGGAGGTGCTACCGGACGGATTCGGATTCTTGCGTTCACCAGACACCTCTTACTTGGCTGGCCCAGATGACATCTACGTCAGCCCCAGCCAAGTACGTCGTTTCAATCTGCATACTGGCGACTCCATCGAGGGCGAGATCCGCACCCCGAAAGAGGGCGAGCGTTACGTTGCATTGGTCAAGGTCGACAAGGTCAATGGTGAACCGCCAGAGAACGCCAAGAACAAGATCCTGTTCGAGAACTTGACACCACTGTTCCCGACCCAGCAACTCTCGCTAGAGCGCGACATCCGCGCTGAAGAGAACATCACCGGCCGCATCATCGACATCGTAGCCCCCATCGGCAAAGGACAACGTGGCTTATTGGTCGCTTCCCCTAAGTCAGGTAAGACCGTGATGTTGCAACACATCGCCCACTCCATTTCGGCAAATCATCCCGATGCGATCCTGATCGTATTGCTGATCGATGAGCGCCCAGAAGAAGTGACTGAGATGAGCCGCACCGTACGCGGCGAAGTTGTCGCTTCCACTTTCGACGAGCCAGCTACCCGCCACGTACAAGTCGCAGAGATGGTTCTGGAAAAAGCCAAGCGTCTGGTCGAACACAAGAAGGATGTCGTTATCCTGCTCGACTCCATCACCCGCTTGGCACGCGCTTACAACACTGTCATCCCTTCCTCCGGCAAGGTACTGACTGGTGGTGTGGATGCGAATGCCTTGCAACGCCCCAAACGCTTCTTCGGCGCGGCACGTAATATCGAAGAAGGCGGCTCTCTCACTATCATCGCCACCGCGCTAGTCGACACGGGCAGCCGCATGGACGACGTGATCTACGAAGAATTCAAGGGAACTGGCAATATGGAAATCCATTTGGATCGCCGCATGGCCGAGAAGCGCATTTACCCTGCCATCAACGTCAACCGTTCCGGCACCCGCAAGGAAGAGTTACTCATCAAGCAAGATCTGCTGCAGCGCATCTGGGTTCTGCGTAAGCTGTTGTATCCAATGGACGAATTGGAAGCAATGGAGTTCTTACTGGACAAAGTGAAAGCCACCAAGAACAACGCCGAATTCTTTGATTCAATGAAGCGCTAAGCCCTGAAAAGGAAAACCAAAAAAGGCTTTTGACGGATGGTGCCCTTTATGTATAATGCGCGCCTTTCGGAAAACGCAGTTTCAGTGAAGGCTAACCATTCGGTTATGCCGCAACTAAAACGCATCAAGCGAGGTCGTTATGTACGCAGTAATCAAAACCGGCGGTAAGCAACACCGCGTCATCTTGGGCGAAACACTCAAGGTCGAATCTATCGTTGGCGAAGTCGGCACATCCTTGGTATTGGACAAAGTGTTGATGGTTGGCAATGGTGACAAAATTTCCGTTGGCCAGCCTCTGCTGGCTGGCGCGACAGTCAAAGCGACCATCGTCGCGAATGGCCGTCACGACAAAGTGACCATCTTCAAGATGCGTCGTCGTAAGCACTATCAAAAGCATCAAGGTCATCGTCAAAACTACACAGAGATCCGCATCGACGGTATCTCTGCTTAATTGCTAAGGAGCTAGAAAATGGCATCGAAAAAAGGCGGAGGTAGTACCAGTAACGGCCGCGACTCGCACTCGAAACGATTGGGTGTTAAGAGTTACGGTGGCGAATTGATCAGCGCAGGTAGCATCATCGTGCGTCAACGCGGTACTGAATTCCACGCAGGCGACAACGTCGGCATGGGCAAAGATCACACACTGTTCGCCAAGATGACTGGCAAAGTGGTATTCGCAATCAAAGGCGCGGCTAAACGTAGAACGGTTAGCATCGTCGCTGCTTAAGTACTTGAGCAGTTAAAATCAGCCCTATCGCAAGGTAGGGCTTTTTTATTTCTGGGTCATTCGCAAATATGAAATTCATCGACGAGTCAAAGATTGAAGTCATCGCAGGCGACGGGGGTAACGGCGCGGCTAGTTTTCGTCGTGAAAAATATATCGAGAAAGGTGGCCCAGATGGCGGTGACGGCGGACGCGGCGGCAGTGTGATTGCCGTTGCCGACAGCAACATCAACACGCTGGTCGATTTTCGGTTTATGCGAATCCATCGCGCTAAAAATGGCGAGCGTGGTGGCAGTGCGGATTGCTACGGCAAAGGGGCGGATGACATCATCCTGCGTATGCCTGTCGGTACAGTCATCACCGACATCAACAGCGGTCAGATCATTGCCGACCTGACGCACGAGGGCGAAAAAGTGTTGTTGGCCAAGGGTGGCGCGGGCGGCTTAGGTAACTTGCATTTCAAGTCCAGCACCAACCGCACACCACGCCAATGTACGCCTGGCGAAGAAGGCGAACGCCGCGAACTGCAACTGGAATTGAAAGTACTGGCTGACGTCGGCCTGCTTGGCATGCCCAACGCTGGCAAATCCACCTTCATCCGCTCGGTGTCTGCCGCGCGTCCTAAGGTCGCTGATTACCCATTCACCACATTACATCCGAATCTGGGCGTGGTACGTGTATCGCACGAGAAGAGTTTCGTCATTGCCGACATTCCTGGATTGATCGAAGGCGCTGCGGAAGGCGCAGGTCTCGGTCATCAGTTCCTACGTCATCTGGCACGCACACGCTTGTTGTTGCACATCGTAGACATCGCGCCGATGCACGAAGGTGTCGATCCTGTGCACGAAGCGCACGCGATTTTGAACGAGCTCAAGAAGTACGACGAAGAGTTGTACAACAAGCCACGCTGGCTCATTCTGAACAAGCTCGACCTGTTGCAAGACCGCGACGAGAAGATCGCCGCCTTCCTCAAAGCGTTCGGTGGCGACACTCGCTACTTCACCATCTCTGCCATCAATGGCGATGGCTGCAAAGAGTTGACCTACGCCATCATGGAACACTTGCAAGCCGCAGCTGATGCTGAACAAGAGGCTGTCACTGAAAGCGCGCAAGAAACCGAAATCGTCATCCACGACCCACTCGCATGAAAACCGTTCTGACCCAATCCAAACGCATCGTCGTCAAAGTCGGCAGCAGCCTAGTCACCAATTCTGGCGAAGGTCTAGACACACGTGCGATTGGTAATTGGGCACAACAGATTTCCACCCTCCGCGCACAAGGTTGCGAAGTGGTTTTAGTTTCATCTGGCGCAATTGCCGAGGGCATGCAGCGCCTTGGTTGGAAGCAGCGCCCAAGTGCTGTCCACGAACTACAAGCTGCTGCTGCGGTGGGGCAAATGGGTTTGGTACAGGTGTACGAAAGCTGCTTCAGCCAACACGGTCTGCGCGCTGCGCAAGTGCTGCTGACCCATGCCGACCTCGCTGACCGTGAACGTTATCTGAATGCGCGCTCCACCTTGCGCACCCTGCTCACCCTCGGTGTTATCCCCATCATCAACGAGAACGACACTGTCGTGACCGATGAGATCAAGTTCGGCGACAACGACACACTGGGCGCACTGGTTGCGAACCTGATCGAAGCCGATGCCCTCGTCATCCTCACCGACCAAGTCGGACTCTTCACCGCCGACCCTCGCAAAGATTCCAGCGCGACACTCATCAGCGAAGCACAGGCAGGTGATGCCAAGCTGGAATTGATGGCGGGTGGTGCAGGTAGCAGCATCGGGCGTGGTGGCATGATCACCAAGGTACTGGCAGCGAAACGCGCTGCACGCAGCGGCGCACACACTGTGATTGCTTCTGGCCACGAACGTGATGTACTGCCCCGTCTTCTGCAAGGTGAATCCATCGGCACATTACTGGTCGCCCCTGCCCTCTCACTTGATGCACGCAAACAATGGCTGGCCGACCATCTGCAAGTCAGCGGCAAAGTGACGCTAGATGCGGGTGCTGTTCGCGTACTGAAAAATGAAGGAAAGAGCTTGCTGCCGATCGGCGTCACCCAAGTTAGCGGAGAATTCCAACGTGGCGCGGTCGTCGCCGTGCTCGACACAGAAGGTCGCGACATTGCACGCGGCCTCATCAACTACAGCGCACCAGAAGCGCGTCGGATCGCAGGTAAGGCTAGTGGAGAAATTGAAAGCATTCTGGGGTATGTGGATGAATCAGAGCTCATCCATAGGGACAACTTAGTATTGCTCTAACAGAGCGATACTAAGTTTCGGTGAAGACTAACCTTCAGGTTATGTCGGAACCACAATTGTTCTGTTTTGAAGCAACAGCGCTAGATTGCGGCGAAGGCTAACTTGCGCAGCAAGTTAAACCGCGAAGCGGTGGCCGAAGTCACAACTGCTTACCGCTTACGCTTCGTACCACCCCTGACTGCGTTTCACCAGATACACAACGCTCAACATCACCGGCACTTCGATCAACACGCCCACCACGGTCGCCAGTGCCGCACCTGATTCAAATCCAAATAGACTGATTGCAGCAGCGACGGCCAGTTCAAAAAAGTTGGAAGCGCCGATCAAGGCTGAAGGCCCTGCAACACAATGCGCTTCACCCACACGACGGTTCAGCCAGTAAGCGAAACCTGATGTGAAGTACACCTGGATGGTGATGGGCACAGCCAACATCAAAATGATGAGTGGCTGCTCAACGATGGCTTTGCCTTGGAAGGCGAACAGCAACACCAAGGTCAACAATAGGGCAGAGATGGAGATGGGACCCAGCTTCTCTAACGCGGTTTGCAGCGCTTGTTCGGAGCGCGACAACAGCCATTTTCGCCATGCTTGCGCAATGAAGACGGGTAACACGATATAGAGCAAAACAGACACCAGCAAGGTATCCCACGGCACGATGATGGCAGACATGCCGAGTAGCAAGGCCACCAATGGCGCGAAGGCGAACACCATGATGGCATCGTTGAGTGCAACTTGGCTCAAGGTAAACAATGGCTCTCCATTCACCAATCTGCTCCACACGAACACCATCGCAGTACACGGTGCTGCCGCGAGCAAGATCAATCCGGCGATGTAGCTGTCGAGTTGCTCTGCAGGCAGATACGGTGCGAACAGATGACGGATGAACAACCATCCCAGCAATGCCATCGAGAACGGTTTGACTGCCCAATTGATGAATAGCGTGACGCCGATGCCGCGCCAATGCTTCTTCACTTCATGCAGCGCACCGAAGTCGATGCGCAACAGCATGGGAATGATCATCACCCAGATGAGCAGGCCAACAGGAAGGTTGACCTTAGCGATCTCGAATGTACCCAACCAATGGAATGGTGCAGGGAGAGCCTGCCCCAGCACCACACCAATGATGATGCACAGGAAGACCCACAGAGTCAGGTAGCGTTCGAAGATGCTCATACCATCAATCCTGGATACGTCCGATCTCGTTGAGCTTGTCTTTCAACACCAGCTTGTCTAGTTTCTCTACGGGGAGACTCATGAACAACTGGATGCGTCGTGCAAGCTGTTCTGCTGCCTTGTTGAATGCGGCACGGCGCGCTTCATCACCTTCGATGTGCGCTGGGTCAGGGATGCCCCAGTGTGCAGTCATCGGAGCACCGTACCAAACGGGGCAGACCTCCCCTGCAGCGTTATCGCAGACGGTGAAGACGAAATCGAACTCAGGCGCACCGGGTGCGGCGAATTCGTCCCAACTCTTGCTACGCAGACCTTCGATGTTATGGCCATGTGTCTGCAACCATTCGATCGCACCAGGATTCACTTTGCCCGCAGGCTTACTTCCTGCACTGTAGGCTTTGAACTTGCCTTTTCCTAACACGTTGAACAGCACCTCGCCCAAGACACTACGCGCCGAGTTGCCTGTGCAAAGGATCAGTACGTTGTATTGTTTCTCGCTCATTTCATTTTCCTTTTATCAACATTTCTTACTGGGTAGCTTGCAAGTAGCGTCATCACCGCCACAACAGTTCTCGGTCAGGTAATCCACCATGCCGTTCATCACCGTGAAGTTCGCCGCGTAGTACACGAAGCGCCCCTCTTGTCGGCTCTCCACCAAACCTGCATGGCTGAGCGTCTTGAAGTGGAAAGACATATTGGCGGGCGACACCTTTAGCTTTTCAGCAATCTGCCCTGCCGCCATTCCTTCCGGCCCGCTCGTCACCAACAGTCGGTAGATCGCCAAACGGGTCGGTTGTGCTAGCGCAGACAAAGCCTTCACGACTTGAGCTGGTTTCATCATTTTATATTTCAATTGTTAAACGATTATTAAAATAATAACCAAAGTGCGAACGCTTGGTCAAGCGTGACTAATCAGCGATAGCGGAAGGAATAGAAGATATCGAGGGCATCCTCGACACCTGTTCGCGTCACAAGCGTGATACGCGGGGTCAGGGTGTAGGTGAACTTTGTGATACCCGTACCTGAAGACAATCCTTGTTCATAGCTCAAGTAGGCGCGAGGATTGAGGCGCTTACCCACCGTCACCACCTGACTAAGCAATGGATCCGCCCCACCCGCTTTCTGATTCAGCGACAACTCATCCACACCAACCGCCCGCCCGATCTTGGAAGCGGACTGCCCTCCCATGATGTTTGTCGCCGCGGACAGCAACAAGGAAGAGTCGATACCGCTACTATCAGGCACACGCCCCAACACGATCCAAGAGAGCTTCTCGGCGTCGGGCACGTTGGGATTTGAGACCAAACGAATGACTGGTTTGCGTGCAGTACCACTCACTTCCACGCCAGCCTCTACATCCAGCCCTTTGCGATAAGCCAAGATATTCAAGCCTGGATCATCCATTCGCCCTTGGAAGTTGACCATGCCGCGCTCCACCTGCAATCGCTGACCATAAGCGTCGAATACGGCATCTTGCGCGTTGATGATACCCGTCACGCTAAGTTGCTCTCCTGGTTCGCCACGCACGTCCAGATTGCCATTTAGGCGCGCTTCCAGACCCGATGCGCGGATGAAGAACTTATCACCCAGATCGAGTGTGGCAGTCACCTTGTTCTGCTGCTTGACACTCTCATCCACTTCTTGTCCGACGATCTGCACATCCTCATCCAGTTGAGGACGGTTGCTCACGGGTTGATCAATGAGTCCAGCATCGGCACGAATATCGCCATCCAAGATGAGTGTCTTACCCGAGAAGCGCGCATGCCCCGTACCCGATGCGATGACCCAGCGGTCGGCGCGTTGCAACAAGGGGAACTGTTGCGCGGTGATCTGTACACCACCCGTATCACCCTTGAGATCTAACATGCCGCCCGCGCTCAACTTTCCTGCCATCCGGCTCAACTTGAAATCGCCTAACAATTTATCTTTAGGTTGCTCTAGGTAGGGCGAATCAAAATCGAATAGATCAAGATGCACGAAATCTTGGTCGAAGCGTGCCTTCAACTGTCCGTTCTCAAGTCGCACCCCCTGATCCAGCATGCCGAAACTCAATCCATCACCTTGCACCATGCCACGCAAGCGCGGTGTGTGCATATCGCCCACCAAGTCGGCATCCAAATTCAATTTGCCACCACTCTGGAAGTTGCTATCAAGTGTTGGGCCTAGCCACGATAAGTCTTTTGAGTCTAGGTAAAGATGACCAGTCAGTGGCGCATCGGAAGGCACTGTCCAACTCCCATCCACATTGGTGAGTGGCATATTGGCAGATGCCTTTATCTCGCCCAACTTCTCTCCACTAGCGACAAGCTCGGTTTGCAGTTGGTCATTGAGTACGCGCGCAGTCATGCGCACATCGCTCAACCCGAACAGAGCCCCCGTCTTGGGATCGACCACCCAATCACCGCTCTCGCGTTGTGCCTGCACGACAGCGGTCCAATGGGCATCCTTCCTCACATCCCAAGAACCACCAAAACGCAACGTACCCAAGCTATCCAGCGCAGGAGGGAGGTCATCTACGTTCACGACACGAACGCCTAAGCCGCTGAAGCTACCGATACTCTGCCAGTACGCAGGCGTCCAACGCGTCGTTTCAAAATGGGTGCGGCCGCCGCCCAGTGCGATATCGGCAGCACCTAGTTCAGCATTCTCTGCTGCGAGTGTCAGAGCAGTCGTACTCAGGAGTCGCAATGGAACCGTACCAAGGCCAATGAACTCATCAAGAGAACCCTTCCATTGTGTTGCGCGCCACCCTTCATCAAGTCCACTTAGGCCGCCGTGCGCCTGCAGTTGCAGATCCTCTTTTATTTGCGCTCCCTGCTCCACCTTTGCGCGCAACTTGATGATGTGATCCGTTGGCGCACCTTGCAACTCGAAACTAGCCTCAGGGACTCGCAACGCGTTGCCTTGTTTCATATCTTGCAACACTAGGTTGAGGGTCATCGATTGCGCAGAAACATCACCCGCCACCTCTACGCTGGCGATGGTTTGGCCCGCAAGCAACTTCAGCTGTTTACCGCTGAAAGAAAAATCGAACTGAGGTTCTCCTATGCTTCCCGTGAGTGCGGCGCGCCCGCTCAACTCACCGCCCAAGTTGGCTTCCACCTGCGATAGATCGGATGCCGCCAGGTCAAAGCGCAACTCGTCAGCACCCAGACCATAACTCCCTTTCATCGAAAGTCGGTTATCCCCTAGATGAAATGCCATCTCTCCCTTGCCATGCTTTCCATTGATGATCGCAGCCCAACCAGCCCCGCCGATCTCGTACTGCGCAAAGCGACTGTTCGCCAACATGAAACTCATCTCGGCAGTCGCCTCAGGCAACAACTCGCCTTTGATTGTCATCTCGGCATTGAGATCAGTTACGGGCATCGCGGCAAATTCAGCTAGATTCAACTTGTGTATTTGGCTAGTGAAATTAAATCTTTGGCTCTTATCCAACGCGATCTGACCATGCCCTTCGATACTCGCATCACCGCGCACTAAACGCAGGCTATGCAACGCGACTTGTGTACCTTGCCGAGTCAGATCACCCGTCAGTTTTGATTCGCCGTCAGTCAGCGCCAGCACGGCATGTTGCGATCTACCAGCACCATCCAGCGCGATCTTTCCATTCGTCACCTTCGATGGCAAACGACTATCCAAGCCTTGTAGGTTCACATCACGCAAGGTCAATTGGGCATCCCCAGATTGACGTTTAGAATCCCAATCGAGATCACCCGCGAGTTGCCCATCAATTAATGTCTTCGCTTCTAAGCGGCTGATCTGCCAATGTTCGGCAGATAGGTTCAAGTGCGCGCGCGCATCAACGATAGGGATACCATTCAGGTCTAACGTTTCGGCCAACTCGTTGCGCAGTTGCAGGTCACCTTCCAAACGTCCATCTTTCTTTCCACGCGCATCGAGGCGACCTGATAGACGCGTTTGCGGTGCTTTCTCTATCAAACGTGCGACATCGACTCCTTTGAACTGCATCTGGATGCGTTGAAATGGCACGTCATCCAACGGTGAAAGCAATATCGTTGCGTCAGCGCGCGCTCCCGCGCCTTCGGCTTTTAACTTGATATCCAGATCACGTAACTCTCCCTGCACGTCTGCCTGCACCTGCAATTTCTCTGAACGCGGCGTGGTGGTATCCAAGGTGATGTGCGAACTTAGGGCGAATGGGCTGGCAGTTGCCAACGTCACATCCCCCGCCAACTCGCCGAAAGGTAGCTGCGCATTCTGCAAATCAAGATGATGCTTTTTAGAATCGCTGTTCAAGCTGGCATCCACCTCGCTCACAACAAAATCGGGCTGGGGCGAACCAGCGGCGAACCAACGGAACGCGCCCACATGGATCTTCGCCGCCGTCACATTCAGCGGAAGTTGGAGAGAGTCTGGCAGCGTAGGCGCTGTCGTCGCCGTGGCGACGTGCTCAGCATGCAAGTCGATCTGCTGCACACTCACGCGCAACAGGTGCAACTCCTGGCTCAACAACGCGCGCGGTTGCCAATCCACCTGCACACCACTCACATCAATACGCTGAGCTTCGGAATTGAAAGCAAGATGCTGCGCCGTGAATCCGCCGAACAAAGATCCCGTCAGTCCATCCACTTTGAAAGCACCGCGGGTGTGCCTATCCATCACACCCGCCATCCATGTCATGCCAGATGTCGTGCCGAGCAAGTAGTAGCCCAGCCCTGCGACTAGGAAGCAGGGCGTGAGCAGTCCGAGGACAATCTTGCTGCGTAACGACAAAGTAGAATTATCTTTCGCCATATGGGCTTCTCTAATAATTCAAAGTTCTAAGCAAGACAAGGCGCGAGCGAAAAATCGCGACGCGGCATATGTTTGATATGTAAGGAGTGAATTTTCGTGAGCAACGCCGTATTGCGACGAAGTTTGGATTAGTAGAGATGCCCATCAGAAGGCCACCGCTATAGAGAAGTGATAGACGAGTGTCGAATCTTTCTTGCTGCGTGCCACGTCGAGCGCTAATGGCCCCACGGGACTGCGCCATCTCGCGCCAAAACCATAGCCGACCACAGGGGTCAGCGCTTCGATACTATCGGCGGCATCACCCGCATCCGCGAAGGCTGCCACCCCCAACGACGAAAACCAATGCGTG
>PNNY01000025.1 GCA_013824485.1 Sideroxydans sp. | reverse complement strand
GTAAATCCCTTGATGTCAGTGAACAGTACTGTCACATCCTTGTTGTCACCGCCGATCTTGGCTGCCTCAGGGTCCTTTTCGAGACGTGCCACCAGCTTGGGAGACAGGTAGCTAGAAAACATCGAGCGCATCTCACGCGCGCTTTTTTCTAGCACTAGGTAACGGAAACTACCGCCAACCAGCAATGCCAAGATGGCTGACAAAGTCGGATAGATGATGTTTATCCAGTAACCACCCGCGAACATGTAGTTCGCGTACCAGATGTAACCTGCCAACAAGAGCGTGGTCGCGGGGATCGCGCCATACAAATTCAGACGTGTCGTCAAGAAATACGCCAGCGCGCCCATCAACACGATGAATGCCATGTCGACCAATGCTGTCATGCCGCCTTGTTGAATGAAACGATTGCTGATGATGTTGTCGGCTACCGTAGCGTGAATCTCAACCCCAGGTGCATTTTTATGGAAAGGAGTTACCCGTAAATCGTAGATTCCTAGCGCCGTTGCCCCCACGAAGAGCACTTTGCCTTTTAATTGCTCTGGCGGAATGCGCCCATTCACCACATCGGCAAACGAATACCGAGGATAGTTACCCGGCGGCCCCATATAGTTGACCCACATTGATGAACGCTCTCCCAGCGGGATATGGCGATTACCCAGCACAATCCCAAAGTCATCTTGGCTGTACTCCTTCTCTCCCAACGTAATCATCGCCGCCATTAGGCTGAGGGAGGGATACCACTTGCCCTCGCTTTCAATCAACAGTGGCGCTCGACGATTCACACCATCCTCTTCAGGAAATAGATTGATGTGACCCACACCCGCGGCAGCCCTCTCCAACTCAGGAATCGATTGCGTGATGCCAATGACTTGATCGTTCTTATCAAACTCATACACCTTGGCCAATACGACATTGCCAGAGCGCTTCATAGCCGCTGCGAAAGCCTGATCGTTCACCATATCTTCACGTTCTGGAAAGAAGGCATCGAACAGCACCGCCTTAACTTGCGCCGCCTTCAACCTATCCAGCAGACGAGCATACTGGCTACGCGTCCACGGATACTGCCCCAATTCCGCGATACTCTTTTCATCTATCGCAATAATGCCAATGCTGGGCTCGACAGGAATCGCGCCGCGCACATCACGAAAACGAAGGTCATAAGTTTTAGCTTCAAAAGCTTCTAGAAATGCGTTCTGCGAAAAATACAAGAAGAGCACAAGAGCGATAGAAGTCATCGCCAACAGAATCGAGAGGAGTTTGCTGTTAATTCGTGAGAGCCATTGGGGTAGCGATGAAGAATTCATGCTCGGTACACTCCCTTTGTTTTATTGTTTCAGAGGCTGACGTTGAGCTTCGGTTGTGGTCGAATGATGCCACAGCGAAGCTGCATCTGGAACGAACAAATAAAAAGCCCAACCGGAAAGATTGGGCTTTTTCATATTTGGTGGCTCGGGGCGGAATCGAACCACCGACACGCGGATTTTCAATCCGCTGCTCTACCAACTGAGCTACCGAGCCGTTTTATTGAGCCTTCCCTGACGGGACGGGTAAAACGAAGGCGCGCATTGTAGCCATAAGCCCCACTTCGGGCAATATAAAAAACGAACCCCGCACTTGGCGGGGTTCGTTTCACAACATTTTGCACCGTAGCGCGACCATCTAGCCGCGCAGTAGGCATAAAGTTACATCATGCCGCCCATACCACCCATGCCGCCCATATCGCCACCACCCATACCACCGGCTGGTTTGTCTTCTGGCAAGTCAGCGATCATGCATGCCGTGGTCAACATCAGGCCTGCGATGGAGGCAGCGTGTTGCAGAGCAGTGCGAGTCACCTTGGTTGGGTCAACGACGCCCATCGCCAACATGTCGCCGTACTCGCTGGAAGCCGCGTTGTAACCGAAGCTACCTTTGCCTTCCAACACCTTGTTGACGACCACGGATGGCTCATCGCCCGCGTTGGACACGATGGCACGCAATGGCGCTTCCATCGCACGCAAGACGATGGTGATGCCTGCGTCTTGGTCGTGGTTGTCACCCTTGAGAGCAGCAACTGCTGCCTTGGCGCGCAACAGTGCAACGCCGCCGCCAGCCACGATACCTTCTTCAACCGCTGCACGAGTCGCGTGCAATGCATCGTCAACACGGTCTTTCTTCTCTTTCATCTCGACTTCAGTCGCCGCGCCGACCTTGATCACTGCAACGCCGCCAGCCAACTTCGCTTTGCGTTCTTGCAGCTTCTCTTTGTCGTAATCGCTGGTGGATTCTTCCATCTGCTTATTGATTTGCGTAACACGTGTCTTGATCGCGTCTTCTTTGCCAGCACCGTCGATGATGATGGTGTTTTCTTTGCTGACTTCGATACGCTTAGCTTGGCCCAATTCTGCCAAGGTGGTCTTTTCCAGCGTCAGGCCGACTTCTTCGGCAATCACAGTACCGCCGGTCAAGATAGCGATGTCCTCCAACATTGCCTTGCGACGATCACCGAAACCAGGTGCTTTGACAGCAACGGTCTTCAAGATGCCACGGATGTTGTTCACAACCAAAGTTGCCAATGCTTCGCCGTCAACATCTTCAGCGATGATCAACAGTGGACGACCAGCCTTAGCGACTTGCTCCAATACTGGGAGCAGATCACGGATGTTGGATACCTTCTTGTCGTGCAACAGGATGAACGGATTGTCCATTGCTGCAATCTGCTTGTCCGCATTGTTGATGAAGTACGGAGACAAGTAGCCACGGTCGAATTGCATACCTTCGACAACGTCCAACTCGTTTTCCAATGACTTGCCGTCTTCAACGGTGATGACGCCTTCTTTGCCCACTTTTTCCATCGCGTCAGCGATGATCTTGCCGATGCTTGCATCAGAGTTGGCTGAGATTGAAGCCACTTGAGCGATTTCAGTGGTGGTCGCGCAAGGCTTGGAAATCTTCTTCAGCTCACCAACCGCAGCGATCACTGCCTTGTCGATACCACGCTTCAGATCCATTGGGTTCATGCCAGCCGCCACGAACTTCATACCTTCTTGCACGATGGACTGCGCCAGAACGGTCGCAGTCGTTGTGCCGTCACCCGCAACATCAGAAGTCTTGGAAGCAACTTCCTTAACCATCTGCGCGCCCATGTTCTCGAACTTGTCTTTCAGTTCGATCTCTTTAGCAACGGACACGCCGTCTTTAGTGATGTGTGGAGAACCGTATGAACGATCCAACACTACGTTACGGCCTTTAGGGCCCAAAGTGACTTTGACCGCATCGGCCAGAATATTGACACCCACGACCATCTTGGCACGTGCTGCATCATGGAATTTCACGTCTTTTGCTGCCATGTTTATTCTCCTGAAATTCGTTAGTTAATTAGGCTTCGATGACGCCGATAAGGTCATCTTCACGCATCTGCAACAGCTCCACGCCGTCGATCTTGAAAGCTTGGCCAGAATATTTGCCGAACAACACCTTGTCGCCAACCTTAACGCTCATCGCGCGAACTTTGCCGTCGTCACCGATCTTGCCGTTACCGACTGCAACGATTTCGCCTTGATCTGGCTTCTCTGTCGCGGCGTCAGGAATCACGATACCGGATGCGGTTTTACGCTCTTCTTCCATGCGCTTAACGATCACGCGGTCATGCAAAGGACGAATCTTCATGCTTATTTCTCCTAAAATCAGTGGGTTGATCAAATGCGAAGGTGGATGTTTAGCACTCTCCACCAGCGACTGCTAATAATAGGGGTTGCCCCCTCCGATTTCAAGGGCGGCGTAGATTTTTATTGTTGGGAGACGTTTTAGGGCTATTGCAGCAAGTCTTGCAACGCGCCGTCTAATCGAGGGTGTGCAAATTGAAAACCCGATGATTCAAGCCGTTTTGGCAATACGCGCTGACCTTCTAACAAGAGACAAGCACGCTCCCCCATCGCTAGCTTCAACACGAAGCTGGGGGCAACGAACAGCGCGGGGCGATGCAGAGTCTGCGCCAGTGTTTGGGTGAACTCGGCATTGGTGACGGACGCAGGTGCCGTCATATTGAATGCACCTTTAAGCGAGGCATCATTCAGCAGACGCAACACCATCGCCACATAATCGTCGATATGCACCCAACTCATCCATTGTTTGCCATCGCCAAGTCGCGCGCCCAGCACCAACTTGAAGGGCAACAACATGCGCCCAAGCAAGCCGCCACGCTTACTCAACACCAACCCCGTGCGTAACAAGCAAACTCTCACGCCATTTTGTTCTGCTGCACGTGCCGCGCCTTCCCATGCAGCACACAGTTCGGCGGGAAAGTCATGGCCTGCCTCCATAGACTCATCCAGCGCCGCGTCACCAGCATTACCGTAATAGCCCACCGCAGATCCGCTCAACAACACGGTCGGCTTTTGATGCGCAGATGCGATACGCTGCACCAACTTTTTGGTCAGTGCGACACGACTATCCAACAAGACTTGCTTGCGTTTCGCAGACCAATAAGCATCAACGATCGGCTCGCCCGCCAGATTGATGACCGCATCGAAGGTTCGCTCTGGAGTCCATTCATCCAAGCTGGTCATAGCGCGAACGTTCTCCCCGCATTTCGATGCGACCGTTTCTGGATGTCGACTCAGCACCGTGAGTTCATGCCCCTGCGCCAACAAAGCCGTGCAAAGTTGACGTCCGATCAAGCCTGTACCACCCGTTAGTAGAATGCGCATCACGCTCTCCCGATAAATTCGACGAATGCATCTTACGTTATGATGCCGCACATGACATCGAATCACGACCTCCTCGCACGCAGCCTCTCCTCCGTCTGGCATCCCTGCACGCAAATGAAGCGCCACGAGACCTTACCCCTCGTGCCTATCGCGCGCGGCGAAGGCGTATGGCTATTCGATGTGGATGGTAAGCGTTATTTGGATACGGTGAGTTCGTGGTGGGTGAATCTGTTCGGGCATTGCAATCCGCGCATCAACGCCGCCATCACCCACCAACTGGGCAAGCTGGAGCATGTGATGCTGGCGGGCTTCACGCATGAGCCTGTGGTGCAACTTTCAGAACGATTACGCGATCTTGCCCCTACTGGTTTGGGACATTGTTTCTATGGTTCGGATGGCGCATCAGCGACGGAGATCGCGCTGAAGATGAGCGCACACTACTGGCGCAACACTGGCAAGCCACAAAAATGCGAATTCATCAGCCTACAAAACAGTTATCACGGCGAGACCTTGGGTGCACTGTCGGTGACCGATGTGGCGCTGTTCCGCGATGCTTACGGAGCGCTGATCAAACAAAATGCGACCGTACCTTGCCCTAACTGGCGCGAGGCGGATGCAGGTGAGAGTGCAGAAGCCTACGCACTACGTTGCATTACCGCGCTGGAAACTCATTTGAAAGCACATCACCAGCACATCGCTGCATTCATCATCGAACCGCTGGTTCAAGGTGCGGCAGGCATGGCGATGTACCACCCCACCTATTTGCTTCGTGCTCGCGAGCTTTGCTCGCAATATGACGTGCATCTCATCGCGGATGAGATCGCGGTCGGGATGGGACGCACCGGAACGATGTTCGCTTGCGAACAGGCAAACATCTCGCCCGACTTCCTGCTCATTTCCAAAGGCATCACGGGGGGCTATCTCCCCTTGTCCATCGTGATGACAACAGACCACATCTACCAAGCCTTCTACGATGACAAGACCTCGCGCGGTTTTTTACATTCACATTCCTACACTGGGAATCCATTGGCATGCCGCGCCGCACTCGCCACGTTGGATATATTTGAACAAGACGATGTGTTGAATACCAATCGTGACAAGACGGCTTTTTTCAATCGCATCGCCGCCCCTTTGCGCGACCACCCAAAAGTTAAAAACTTTCGCAATATGGGGATGATTTGGGCTTTTGAGGTTAATTCACCACACACTGATTTCGCCCAACGTTGTTTCACCCTCGGCCTGCAACATGAATTACTGTTGCGCCCCATGGGCAACACGGTATATTTCATGCCGCCCTATGTCATCACAGAAAAGGATATGCAAATGCTGGTGGAGCGCACCCTCACCATCATTGAATCATTGTCATGAGACTGCTCGTCACACTCCTTTCGTTATTGCTCATCGCCAATGCACAGGCAGTTCCTCTGCCACACTCCGTTCAGCAAGAACTGAAGAAGGTCGGCATCCCGCTCAACGCGGTCTCTGTTGAAGTGCGCGAAGTAGGCAAACACGCCCCGCTCATCGCACTCAATACGCAGCGTGCGATGAATCCGGCCTCGACTATGAAACTGGTCACCACTTACGCGGCGCTCGACCTGCTCGGTCCTGCTTACACGTGGAAGACGGAAGCTTGGATAGATGGAGAGTTGAAGGACGGCGTGCTCAAGGGCGATCTCATCCTAAAAGGCTATGGCGATCCCAAGTTCACCATCGAGCAATTCTGGCTGTGGCTGAGTGAACTGCGAGCACGCGGGCTTCGCGACATTCAAGGTGACTTGATTCTGGATCGAAGCTTTTACGAACTACCCTCACACGATCCTTCCGAATTCGACAACGACCCAGTACGCGCCTACAACGTGGGGCCAGATGCGCTGCTCATCAACTTCAACACCTTGCGCCTGCGTTACATCCCCAACGGCAATGCATTGACGGTCGTCACCGAGCCCCCATTGGATGGTTTCGTTTTGGACAACCGCTTGGCGCCAAATGGTGGCAAAGTGAATTGCGACAACTGGGATGATCTGTTCCAAGTGCAACCGATAGGCGACAGCGTCATACTGCAAGGCGACTACGCTTTGGAATGCGGGGAGCGCGAGCAGAATCTCAGCGTGATGCCGCATACCCGTTATGTTGGCGCCTTGTTCGGTGCAATCTGGAAGGAGCTTGGCGGCACGATAAAAGGAAAAGAACGGAATGGATTAGTGACGTCCTCCGCGACACTCTTATCAACCCATCGCTCGGAGCCCTTGAGCGGCATCATTCGCGACATCAACAAATACAGCAACAACGTGATGGCTAGGCAGCTGTTTTTAACACTAGGCTCGGCCATCAAAGACCCACAGCAAGCATCTGCTAAGACTATTGATGAGAGCACCAATAACAAGCTCGGCAGCATGAACATCGAACGCAGCATCCTCACTACACAGATGTGGCTGATGAATAACCAGCTACGCTTCCCTGAGCTGGTTCTGGAGAATGGTGCGGGACTTTCGCGCAAAGAGCGCATCAGTGCGGCTCACATGAGCGAGCTACTTCAACATGCCAGCAACCACCCGCTCAGCGCTGAACTTGAAGCCTCGCTCCCGATACTGGGGGTAGATGGCTCAGTTAAGAAACGTCTTAAGAAAAGCCCCGCCGCCAGCCATGCGCACCTCAAGACCGGCACGCTGACTGGTGTAAAGACGATCGCTGGTTATGTGCGCTCGAAAACGGGCAAAGAATGGGTTCTTGTATTCTTCATCAACCACCCTTACGCCCAACGCGGGCAGGATGCGCAGGACGCATTGATCGAGTGGGTGCAACAGCATTAGCTAATGTATAATCCGCAACTAATTTGTGGGCATTCCCACTTTTTCATCTTTTTTCAAGACTGCTTTCATATGCACAAACGTTTTTCAAAACACCTCATTTGGGCCGCACTCTTCTCCTTTGTGCCCTACTCAATGGTTCAGGCCGAAAATATCCCCGCTGCGCAGCAAGTTGGCGCGACTGAAAGCGCTGCACCACAAGAGTCGAGTGCAGAAAACCAGCCGGCACTCATCAGTGATGGAAAGAACTGGTATTTCTCTTGGGGCTATAGTCGGCAGTATTACAAGCCTTCCGATATTCACGTGACGCAACCGGGCCTAGGTAATAACTTCACGGTGCACCAAGCCAAGGCGACTGATTTCCATACCAACATCCCGGAGACCCTCGATTCCATCGCGAAATTCAATTTCTTTGCACCACAAGAGAACATTCGAATCGGTAGATTCATGGATGCAGAGAAGACCTTCGCCATCGAATTCTCACTAGATCACAGTAAATACAACACCAACATCGGACAGACTGCGCTGGTTACGGGCACCAAGAACAACCTGCCCATCAATCAGAACATGGTGCTCGACAAGCAATCCTTTGATTACGCACTTCACAATGGTTTGAATCACATCATGTTGAATGCGGTGTGGCTGCATCATTTGTACGGCCCTAAGCAAAAGCCAGGGGATTTGGAATCGATCAGCCGAGTCGGAGCTGGCATTTTGCTGCCGCATGCCGTCAACACGATTGATGGCAACAAGAACCAAGTTGGCCCTAAATGGGTAAATAGTTGCTGTCTATCCAGTGACGATTGGTGGCAGCTTAATGGTTGGACCGTGGGTGTCGAGGTGGGGGTGCGTTATAGGCTCACTCAGTCGGTGTACCTAGAGGCAACATTAAAAGAGGCTTATGGCGAACTACGAAAAGTCCCGGTCTATCAGGGCACGGCTGACCAGGTGATCTGGATGACCGAAGGAGTGTTGTCTGTGGGTTATCTGTTCTAGAGAAGTGTAGATACGAGCTAAAAAGCCGAGGACTTCCTCGGCTTTTTAGTTTGGCACTCCCATTCTATTTTTTGCTAACCGCAAAAACATACTCTGCAATCTCTGTCAAGCAGAAAGAATATATAGGCCATTTTTCTGCTTGTAGTACCCCCCCCCGAAATTATGATGCGCGCGGCTTTTCTAGCCACATTTAACTCAAAGGAATCGATATGAAAAAGATCGTCGCAGTCGCATTACTCACCTCTCTAATTTCTGCACCGGCATTTGCCGCAGAAGGCCAAGCCTATATTTACGGCGATTACGGTAGCGCAACATTCAAAAATGCAAGCCCATTCCCAAGCCCTGGTATGTTCGATCTTGGTGCTGGCTACCAATTCCACCCCAACATCGCAGGCGAACTGGGCTATACCATTTTCGGCGATTCTAAAATTGATTTTGGCGGCGGCGATACAGCCACACTTAAGGCTAACTCCCTTCACGCGGCTCTCGTAGGTATCGCCCCGATCAACAACGAACTATCCTTGTTCGGAAAATTGGGCTTTGCTTCCAACAAGGCTGATATCAGCACGACGGGCGCTGTGACAGTCACAAAGCCAAGCTTTTCCAAAACAGATACGTATTTCGGCTTGGGCGTGCGTTACAACTTCGACAAGCAAGTCAGCATGCACTTGCAATATCAAAACTTTGGCAAGGTTAGTAGTGATGCAAACCCTCCGTCAGCAACGGCCATCAGTGTCGGCGCAAGCTACAACTTCTAAAATATAGCTTCGTAAAAAGCCGAGGGTGTCCTCGGCTTTTTTGTTTCTAGCAACGCTCAAAAATCACAAACCCAACTCACCCCAGATGGCATCCACTTTGGCCTTCACTGCCGCATCCATCACGATAGGCGTACCCCATTCGCGCGCGGTCTCACCAGGAAATTTATTGGTTGCGTCTAAGCCCATCTTGCCGCCCAAACCTGATACTGGACTAGCGAAGTCAAGATAGTCGATAGGCGTGTTCGGCACTAGCAGCGTATCGCGCACCGGATCCATACGCGTAGTGATCGCCCACATGACTTCTTTCCAATCGCGCACGTCGATGTCGTCGTCCACCACGATGATGAATTTGGTGTACATGAACTGGCGCAGGAAACTCCAGATGCCGAACATCACCCGCTTGGCATGCCCTGCGTATTGCTTCTTGATGCTCACCACCGCCATGCGATACGAACAGCCTTCAGGCGGCAAATAGAAATCGGCGATCTCTGGGAATTGTTTTTGCAGCAACGGCACGAACACTTCGTTCAGCGCAACACCCAGCATGGCCGGTTCATCGGGCGGTTTGCCGGTGTAGGTGGAGTGGTAGATCGGGTCACGACGCATCGTGATGCGCTCGATGGTGAACACGGGAAACTTGTCTTGCTCGTTGTAGTAACCGGTGTGGTCGCCATACGGCCCTTCCAGCGCCATCTCATCGGGATGAATGACGCCTTCCAGCACGATCTCGGCGGAAGCGGGTACTTGCAAGTCGTTGCCGATACACTTCACTAATTCCGTTTTGCTGCCGCGCAACAGGCCAGCGAATTGGTACTCGGATAATGAATCAGGAACGGGCGTAACCGCACCAAGAATGGTCGCAGGATCAGCGCCGATGACAACTGAGACCGGGAAGGGCTGCCCCGGATTATTCTGGCAATGATCGCGAAAATCCAGCGCCCCACCGCGATGTGCCAGCCAGCGCATGATGACTTTATTCTTGCTCAACACCTGCTGACGATAGATGCCGAGATTCTGCCTTGTCTTGTGCGGCCCGCGCGTTACCACCAAGCCCCACGTGATGAGCGGTGCGACGTCACCCGGCCAGCAATGCTGGATGGGTAACTTGCTCAAATCAACCTCTTCACCTTCCCACACGATGTCTTGGCAAGGTGCGGAAGACAGCACCTTGGGCGACATGGTGAGTACCTGCTTCAGGATGGGCCATTTATCCCATGCATCTTTCAATCCTTTGGGCGGCTCGGGTTCTTTCAGATACGCGAGCAACTTCCCGACCTCACGCAAAGCACTGACATTCTCCTCGCCCATCCCCAGCGCCACACGACGTGGCGTACCGAATAGGTTGGCGAGCACTGGCATCTTGTGTCCTGCCACATTCTCGAACAACAGAGCAGGGCCTTGCGCACGCAATACACGATCACAGATCTCCGTCATCTCAAGATGAGTAGAAACAGGCGCGGTCACTCGCTTGAGTTCGCCGATATTTTCCAGTTGAGAGATAAAATCGCGCAGGTCGTGATATTTCATCGGAACACCCTCATAAATTGACCTTTCAGGGCGAATCGTTGCGTCGCGTGCTCACTCATTCCTCGCCTACCTTTCTTGGTATGTCTCGTCATTCGTTGCGCGGCTCCTTGCGCTTCATCCCTGAAAGGTCAATTTCTGAGGATGTTCGTGGTAGCCACTCAATAAAAACTTTTTTCGCCTTCTGGGCGAGTCTTGAACCGCTTATGCAACCAGAAATATTGTTCCGGCATCTCCAAGATACGTTGTTCGATGAACTCGTTCATGCGGCGCGCATCGGCGACATCATCGCCACTTGGAAAATTCTCCCACGCGGGGTAGAAGGTCAGCACATAGCCTGCGCCACCCGGCAATACGCGCGTGATACTGGGCACCACTTTCGCCCCCGTCATCTTGGCGATGCGCGACACCGACATCATGGTCGCCGCAGGTACGCCAAAAAAGGGAATGAACGCGCCGTCCTTCACACCTTGATCTTGATCGGGCGGGTAGATGAAAGGTTTGTTCTCCTTCATACCTTTCAGGATGGGGCGCAATCCCTGTTGGCGCGAATACAGTAACTGGGTACGAAAGCGCGCGCGCTTCTCTAGCAATAATTGGGTGAGATAGACACTACGCTGGTTCGCATACATGCACACAGTGTCGGTATTCTGCGCGACCCATTGCCCTCCCGCATCCATGCCGACGAAATGCGGCGTGAGCAGAATGGCGGGCTGGCCTCTGACCGCCTCGAAGTGTTCGACACCTTCGACACGGATCAAACTGCTGATGCGCCCCTCACTGGACCACCACAGGATGCAACGTTCCACCAAGCCGCGCGCGAACATCTTGAAATGTTCTCGCAACAAGGCTACGCGCATCTCTTGCGGCATATAGGGGAAGCACAAACGCAGATTGGTATCACCTATCCGACGGCGTTTCGCTGCCAATAGATAGAGCATCACGCCCACTCCATTGCCGATCGCAACCAGCACGCGGAACGGCAGGAAATGCAGCAACCACAAAATGAAGACACCCAGTCGAACCAACATCACGAATCCTTGTTTTCGTCCGGCGGCAATGCACCGCGCGGGACTTTGTAACGGTTATAGCTCCACAGATATTGCTCGGGATGCTGACGGACCACCTCCTCCAGCGAAGCGTTCATTTGTTTAGGGATAGAAGTTCCCCTATCAAAAGAAACTGGCGAGAAATGTAGCGCAAACCCGCTCCCTCTCGGCAATCGTTCGCTATGGCACATCACCACTACCGCGCCACTGGATTCGATGAGCCTCCCGATGAGTGTCATGGTGTAAGCCGGACGGCCAAAGAATGGCGCCCACTCACCTTCACCGTTGCCAGGCACTTGATCTGGAAGCACGCCGATAACTTCCCCTCGCTTGAGCGCTTTGAGCAACTGGCGCACTCCACCCAAATCGGTCGGCGCCAATTTCATCTGACCGCGTTCACGTCCTTGATGCATCAGCTTATCTAATGATGGATAGCGCGGTGGTCGATACATGCAGGTGATAGGCTGGCGCGCAGCCACATAGAGGCCAATGACCTCGAAACAGCCGATGTGTGGCGTCAACAAGATGACGCCTTTGCCTTGGGCATGAGCCGCTTCAAAATGCGCCCATCCGTGACACTGACCGACGCTCGCGACGACCTGATGCAACGGCCTACTCCAAACCCACGGTAGCTCCATCACCCCCTTTCCTGCCTCACGGATTGTGGTGTGAAGTAGCGCTGTGCCGCCTTCGATGCCCGCATGCTCCAGATTCGCGCGCAAACGCGAGGCATACCGCCTCGATGTCAGGTAGATGAGCCACCCCAGCAACGCACCCAGTCGGTGTAGAACCGACAAAGGGAGGCGTGACAGCACATCGAACAGAATAACCATGTAAGAAAAACCTATTAAATACAGCGACTGGAGATTTGATACAATGCGCGCCCTTTAACTTCATAAGTAGCACTCGGAGAGCCATGAGCGAATACTTCTTTACATCCGAATCCGTGTCAGAGGGCCATCCTGACAAGGTCGCCGACCAGATCTCCGACGCGATTCTGGACGCGATTCTAGCGCAAGACCCCTATGCGCGTGTTGCTGCCGAAACGTTGGTCACCACAGGTCTGACCGTATTGGCTGGAGAGATCACCACCAGCGCCAATGTGAACTACGCCAAAGTCGCGCGCGAGACCATCCGCCGCATCGGCTATGACGACCCAAGCCTGCGCTTCGACGCGGATGGTTGCTCCGTTCATGTGTGCTACGGCCAACAAAGCCCTGACATCGCGCAAGGTGTGGATCGCGCTTCCGATGACTACCTGAACCAAGGCGCAGGCGACCAAGGTTTGATGTTCGGCTACGCATGTAGCGAGACCGACACCCTGATGCCACTCCCTATCTACCTGTCGCACCGTATCGTTGAGCGCCAAGCACAACTGCGCCGCGATGGTCGCTTGAACTGGTTACGTCCCGATGCGAAATCTCAAGTCACCATCAAATACGTGGATGACAAGCCTTACAGCATCGACACCGTCGTACTTTCTACCCAGCACGCTCCGGAAATGACCTTGGAAGCGATCCGCGAAGCGGTCATCGAAGAGATCATCAAGCCGATATTGCCTAAAGAACTCATCAAGGGCGACATCAAGTATCTGGTGAACCCGACGGGTCGTTTCGTCATCGGCGGCCCACACGGCGACGCAGGCTTGACTGGCCGCAAAATCATCGTCGATACCTACGGCGGCGCAGCTCCACACGGTGGTGGCGCGTTCTCCGGCAAGGATCCTTCCAAGGTCGACCGCTCTGCTGCTTACGCAGGACGTTATGTGGCGAAGAACATCGTCGCTGCGGGTTTGGCCGACAAATGCTTGGTGCAGATCTCCTACGCCATCGGCGTGGCGCAACCTACCAGCATCATGGTCAGCACCTACGGCACAGGCAAGATCTCCGACGAGAAGATCACTGAACTGGTCAAACGCCACTTCGACCTACGTCCCAAAGGCATCGTGCAGATGCTGGACCTGTTGCGCCCGATCTATCAAAAGACGGCTGCGTATGGTCACTTCGGTCGTGAAGAGCCAGAGTTCAAGTGGGAAGCTACCGATAAGGCAGCCGCACTCAAAGCCGACGCTGGTTTGTAACTAAGGAACACCCACCCTCCGAGGGGTGCTGCAGCGGGACAGGACACAGTCCCCCGTCAGGCTCGGAGATCGTGGTTCAACGTATCAACTGCACCCATTCATTAACTTTTTAGATGAATGGAGTGCTTTATGACTACTAGCAATTTCACCGACTATATCGTCGCCGACATGTCCCTCGCTGCATGGGGACGCAAAGAACTCGCTATTGCCGAGATCGAGATGCCAGGCCTGATGGCCATCCGTAATGAATACGCCGCGACTCAACCACTGCGTGGCGCACGCATCACCGGCTCTTTGCACATGACCATCCAGACTGGCGTGCTCATCGAGACACTGAAAGCACTGGGCGCAGAAGTACGCTGGGCGTCTTGCAACATCTACTCCACACAAGACCACGCAGCCGCAGCCATCGCTGCGACCGGCACGCCTGTGTTCGCGATCAAAGGCGAGACATTGGAACAATACTGGGATTACACCCACCGCATCTTCGAATGGGCTGATGGCGGACTCTCCAATATGATCTTGGACGACGGCGGTGACGCGACCCTGTTGTTGCATCTGGGTGCTCGCGCTGAAAAAGACGCATCCTTGCTGAACAACCCCGGCTCTGAAGAAGAGATCTGCCTGTTCAACTCCATCAAGGCGAAGCTGGCAACAGACAAGACTTGGTATTCCACTCGCCTCGCCGCTATCAAGGGCGTGACCGAAGAGACAACCACCGGCGTGCATCGCCTGTATCAAATGCACGAGCGCGGCGAACTCAAGTTCCCAGGCATCAACGTGAACGACAGCGTCACCAAATCCAAGTTCGACAACCTGTATGGCTGCCGCGAATCTTTGGTCGATGCGATCAAGCGCGCGACCGACGTGATGGTGGCTGGCAAGATCGCCGTCGTTGCAGGCTATGGCGACGTGGGTAAAGGTTCCGCCCAAGCTTTGCGTGCACTGTCCGCACAAGTGTGGGTGACCGAGATCGACCCGATCTGCGCTTTGCAAGCTGCAATGGAAGGCTACCGCGTCGTGACTATGGATTACGCCTGCGAACACGGCGACATCTTCGTGACTGCCACTGGCAACTACCATGTCATCACCCACGATCACATGAAGAAGATGAAGAACCAAGCCATCGTGTGCAACATCGGCCACTTCGACAACGAGATCGATGTCGCTTCCCTCAAACAATACAAGTGGGACAACATCAAACCACAGGTCGATCACGTGATCTTCCCTGACGGCAAAAAGATCCTGTTGTTGGCCGAAGGTCGCTTGGTAAATCTGGGTTGTGGTACGGGCCATCCTTCTTACGTGATGTCCTCTTCTTTCGCCAACCAGACCATTGCACAGATCGAACTGTTCACACGCACCAAGGACTATCCGATCGGCGTGTACACCTTGCCAAAACACTTGGATGAGAAAGTCGCACGTTTGCAATTGACCACACTGAACGCGCAGTTGAGCACGCTGACTGACCAGCAAGCTGCTTACATCAGCGTGCCGAAGGAAGGTCCGTACAAGGCTAACCACTACCGCTATTGATCAGCTGGTTGCAGGTATGATGACGGGGCGGGATTTCCCGCCCCTTAACATTTATAGAGAACGATGTTGCTACGACTACTATTCATCTGGGCTTTGAATTCCTTGGCGCTGTTCGCGGTCGCGAACCTAGTGCCGGGCATCCATGTGACCGGCTTCATGGCAGCCGTCATCGCCGCCTTCGTGCTCGGTTTGGTCAACACGCTCATCCGTCCGATCTTCTTGATTCTGACCTTGCCAGTCACGCTCATCACCTTGGGCTTGTTCATCTTCGTCATCAACGGGCTGCTGTTCTGGTTCGCCGGTTCGATCTTGAAAGGCTTCGTGGTCGATAGTTTTTGGTATGGCGTCTTGGGCGCGGTTTTGTACAGTATTTTTTCGTGGGCGCTTAGTTCGGCTGCCGCACAAGTAATGAGGAAAAAGATATGAGTCTTCCACCCATCAGTTTCGAATTCTTTCCGCCGCAGACACCCGAAGGTGCTGAGAAACTCACCGCCGCGCGCAAACGTTTGGCTGCGCTGAAGCCAGAGTTCTTCTCTTGTACGTTTGGTGCCGGTGGCTCCACGCAAGACCGCACGCTAGACACCATCAAGCTCATCCACGCCGAGGGGCACCAAGCTGCACCGCACCTGTCCTGCGTAGGCGGCACGCGCGAAAACATCAGTGCACTATTGAAGACCTACAAAGAGATGGGCATCAAACGTATCGTCGCTTTGCGCGGCGATATGCCCTCCGGCATGGCCAGCATCGGCGAGTTCCACTACGCCAATGAGTTGGTGTCGTTCATCCGCGCACAGACCGGTGAGCACTTCCACATCGAAGTCGCCGCTTATCCAGAGTTCCATCCGCAAGCCAACTCGGCACGCGAGGACATGCTCAACTTCAAACGCAAAATCAACGCTGGCGCCAACTCCGCCATCACACAATATTTCTACAATGCGGATGCGTACTTCCGCTTCGTCGATGAGACACGCAAACTCGGCGTCACTGCCCCCATCGTGCCGGGCATCATGCCTATCGTACGTTATTCACAGCTGGCGCGTTTCTCCGACACCTGTGGTGCGGAGATCCCTCGCTGGATGCGCAAGACGATGGAAGGTTACGGCGACGATGTGGAATCGGTGCAAGCCTTTGGCCGTGATGCCGTCACACAGCTTTGCGAGAAACTCATCGCTGGTGGCGCACCTGCGTTGCACTTCTACACACTCAACCAAGCGAACGCTTCCATCGATATCTTGAATCGACTCGGCTATCGCGCGTAAAACAAAATGAAGACACCTGAACTCTTATTGCCCGCCGGCACCCTCGACAAGATGCGTACCGCCTTCGCCTTCGGGGCGGATGCGGTGTACGCCGGACAACCACGCTATTCGCTGCGCGCGCGCAACAACGAGTTCAAGATGGAAGAGCTGCGTATCGGCATCGAAGAAGCGCATGCGTTGGGCAAAAAACTGTTCGTCGCCAGCAACCTGATGCCGCACAACGCCAAGGTAAAGACCTATATGGCGGACATGGAACCGGTCATCGCCATGAAGCCGGATGCGCTCATCATGGCCGACCCCGGCCTTATCGCCATGGTGCGCGAACGTTGGCCTGAGCAGGAGATCCATCTTTCTGTGCAAGCCAACACCGTCAATTACGCGGCAGTGAAGTTCTGGAAATCACTCGGTCTTTCTCGCGTCATCTTGTCGCGCGAACTGTCGCTAGATGAGATCGCCGAGATCCGCCAAGAATGTCCTGACATGGAGTTGGAAGTGTTCGTGCATGGCGCGTTATGCATCGCGTACTCGGGTCGCTGCCTGCTGTCTGGTTACTTCAACCACCGCGACGCGAACCAAGGCACGTGCACCAACTCCTGTCGCTGGGATTACAAAGTGGATAACGCCATCGAAGACGGTACGGGTCATATCGAGAAGATCGACTTCGATTTCGACAAAGCATTGAGCGATAGCGCCCTGTCAGATTGCGGCTCACAACCGCGCCATCCAGAGGCAGACAAGGTGTACGTCATCTCGCGCCAAGACCATCCTGGTGAACTGATGCCCGTGCTAGAAGATGAACACGGCACTTACATCATGAACTCGAAAGACCTGCGCGCCGTCGAGCACGTGGAGAAACTCGCCAAGATCGGCATCGACTCGCTCAAGGTAGAAGGCCGTACCAAATCCATCTACTATGTGGCGCGCACTGCACAGGTGTACCGTCAAGCCATCGACGATGCCGTTTCTGGCCGCCCCTTCAATCTGGAACTGCTAGGCGCACTGGATGCACTGGCGAACCGTGGCTACACCGATGGATTCTACGAACGCCACCACACTCACGAGCAACAGAACTACATGCGCGGCCACTCCGAGAGTTTCCGCCAGCAATACGTCGGCGACATCGTGGCCTGCGCCAACGGCATGGCCGAGATCGATGTGAAGAACAAATTCTCCGTCGGCGACAAGTTGGAGATCATCCATCCCGCAGGCAACAGCATCGTCGAACTGAAAGAGATGCGCAGCATGGAAGGTAGCCCTATCGTCGTCGCACCGGGTAGCGGACACCGAGTTCGCATTCCATTGCATGGCGAGCTATCAAAAGGCATGGTGGCAAGGTTCGTATAAGACGAGCCTTTGCATCGCAAGTACATGACTGCCCGAAATCAGCTGACCTCATGGTTTCAGACCTTTTATAAGCGTGTTCGCTTCACGCTCGGTAGCACCGCCTTCATTCTCTCTTTCGCGGCGATCAACGCAATCGTTTATCAACTGCCGCTGTATTCCTTCGCCTTTAGCGAGTTAGACGTCTTCTCGCTTCCCGGAATCTTGACGGTGCTGACGCTGTTCGTGATGGTCATGCTGCTGACCTTCACTGCGTTGTTCTTGTTCGCGTTGATCTCGCAACGCTTGCTCAAACCCATCGCGATGTTCTTCGCGTTCGGCAACGCCATCGCGATCTATTTCATTCAGACCTATCAGGTGGTGTTGGACAAATCCATGATGGGTAATGTGTTCAACACGAATACCGCTGAGGCGGGCAGTTATCTGCACTCTGCATTCTTCGTCCACCTCTTGCTGTTTGGCGTACTGCCGATGTGGTTGATCTCGCGCATCACGCTGAAGCACACCTCCAGATTGCGTATCGTCGCCGCACTGTCGCTGTCGCTGCTGTTGGGTGTCGGCTGGATATACGCGAACGCTCAATCTTGGTTCTGGATAGACAAACATGCGCGCAAGTTGGGCGGCATGATCATGCCGTGGTCATACGTCATCAACTCGGCACGTTACCAAACGGAAAAGATGATGCAGTCGCGCACCTTAGAAAAGTTGCCACCTGCGCATTTCGTGGCGCAGGGCAAGACCGTCGTCGTGTTAGTCATCGGCGAATCAGCACGTGCCGCGAATTTCTCCCTCTACGGTTACGCACGCAACACCAACCCACTGCTCAGTGAAGCGGGTGCTATCGCTATTCCCAATTCGCATTCCTGCTCCACCTACACCACCGCATCCATCCAGTGCATGCTGGCGCATATCGACACCAGCTCCATCCTCATCCATAACTACGAAGCTTTGCCGAGCTATCTGCAAAGCAACGGTGTCGATGTGATCTGGATCAGCAACAACTGGGGTGAGCCGCCGCTCAAGGTGGGCACGTATCTGAAGGCGTCGGAAGTGCGAGGAGATTGCAAAGGATTGGGATGCCAATTGGATGAGGGCATGCTGACAGGTCTGGCCGAGCGCATCGCCAAGACACCCAACGACAAGGTGTTCGTTGTGTTGCACC
>PNNY01000024.1 GCA_013824485.1 Sideroxydans sp. | reverse complement strand
GGATGCGCTGCATAAGGGATGCCGTAGCGCGGTAGCAGGGTGTCGATGGCGCGTTGTTGTGCTACGGATACGCGGCCTTGGCGCAATACGAAACTACGAATGTGGCTACAGCCGCCATGCTTAACGTTCGCTTCGCTCACATTAGCTTTCGCCGCAACTTCGTTGTGCCTAGTGCTGAGGTCTTCTGTGTCGCTCATTAGTTTCGTGCCGAAGAGATGATGCCGGTGGTCGGCGAGCTAGGGCTGGCGCTGTACAGCTTCTTAGGCATGCGTCCTGCGAGGTAGGCTTCACGCCCTGCTTCTACTCCCTTTTTCATTGCGCTCGCCATCAGCACAGGATTTTGTGCGCCAGCGATGGCGGTGTTCATGAGTACACCTGCACAGCCTAGCTCCATTGCGATCGCTGCATCCGAAGCTGTGCCCACGCCCGCATCCACGATGACGGGTACGCTCACTCTATTCATGATGAGCTGCAGGTTCCACGGATTGAGGATGCCCATGCCGGAGCCAATGAGTGAGGCTAGGGGCATGATGGCGACACAGCCGATGTCTTCCAGTTGTTTGGCGATGATGGGATCGTCCGAGGTGTACACCATCACTTGGAAACCTTCGGCCACCAATGTCTTCGCGGCGGCGATAGTTTCGATCACGTTGGGATAGAGTGACTGCGGGTCTCCCAATACTTCCAACTTGACCAAGCTATGCCCATCCAACAGTTCTCGCGCCAAACGTAATGTGCGCACAGCATCGTCTGCTGTATAGCAGCCTGCGGTGTTGGGCAGGTAGGTGAATTTTGAGGGTGGTACTGCATCCAGCAGATTGGGCTCGTTGGCGTTCTGACCCAGATTGGTGCGACGGATCGCCACGGTGACGATCTCTGTTCCGCTGGCATCCAATGCAGCGCGAGTTTCGGTGAAATCTTTATATTTTCCCGTGCCGACTAGGAGTCGGGATGAATAGCTCTTACCTGCGATGATGAGTTTGTCGTTCATGATTTGTGTTCCTGATTGATGTTCTAGCCGCCACCTACGGCGACGACGATCTCTAGTTTGTCGCCGTCGACCAAAGTCTGCATAGTGAATGTGCTGCGCGGCACGATGTCTCCATTTCGCTCAAGAGCGATACGTTTGCCAGCTAATCCCATCTCTTCGATGAGTGTTGCGACCGTTGTGTTTACGGGAAGTTGGCGCGGTGCGCCATTGATGGTGAGGGTGATCACTTTGCTTAATCGCTCGTGTTAGAATCCGCGCCGCATTCTACTATATGCGGGTGTAGTTCAATGGTAGAACGGCAGCTTCCCAAGCGTGCGACACGAAGTATGTCGCGAAGGTAAGCTAACCTTCCCACCACGTTGAGTGTGAGGAAAATAGCCTTAAACGATGCACGGAGGCAACTCTTTGTATCAACTTTGCGCAGCGTAAGCTGCACAAGTAATTGTACAGAAACCTCGCAAGGGGTTGGCTGTACTGGGGGTTCAGCCCCTCAAAGTCTAGGAGCGGTGCGCCACTGGTAACGGTGGGGTGCTAAGCGCTCTGATAATGTAGCCACCTTAAGGGGTATATCAAACCCCGCGAGGGGTTTGGTGTGATTTCGGGAGTTGCACCCGGATGAGGCACTAGGCTGGGTTAGATGGTTAATGTAATGTGAACCGCTGTTAAACGTCGTCAAGCTTGTAGAGCCAAAGGCAACTTGCGGTATCGGGCTCTGGCCAAAATGGCATGTGATTGGTTATTTGTTTGCTTGGTACAAATACGCTGACATACGATCACCGGCGAAAAAGCGGAACCGTCCTAACCCTGTTACTTGTGTGGAACGTGGTAAGCCCAATAAAGTGTTTGGTCAGCCTGACGAACAAAGATGGTCGCAAGATCATCCGATACTTTAGTGGGTAAAGGATGGTGGAAAAAGCGAATGCTGCACTGTAATGGTGTGGATAGGGGATGAAACGATTGCCCTAGCGTGAAAGCGTGCTGACTTCCACTGAGTGACCTGTCGTGAGACGGGTCTGTAAATCGTACCCGATGGGGATAGAAGTATTATCCCCTAGGGGGTAATGCGTCTATTCCTTCGGGAGTGTGCGGGTGTAGCTCAATGGTAGAGCTCTTGCTTCCCAAGCAAGTGACGAGGGTTCGATCCCCTTCACCCGCTCCATTCAAACGGAGGTTGATATGGACGCTGTTATTTCAAATGGCGATGTCGCTTCCACAGTTTGGCATAGTTGGCACCAGATACGTTGGTCCGATGCGCACCAATCTGTTGCGAGGTTACAGGCGCGAATCGCGAAAGCGGCAAGCAAAAGTGAGTGGCGGAAAGTGCGCTCACTACAACGGCTCTTAACTCGATCCATTAGTGCGCAAGCATTGGCGGTCAAGCGAGTGACAGAGAACCGTGGTCAAAAAACTCCAGGGGTTGATGGTAAAACTTGGAGCACACCAGAAGAAAAGTGGGAAGCAGTCATTGGTCTCAGTAGTAAGAGATACAGGCCGTTACCGCTGCGACGTATTTACATCCCCAAAGCAAATGGTGAAAAACGCCCTCTGGGCATTCCAACCATGTGTGACAGGGCGATGCAGGCGTTGCACTTACTCGCATTAGATCCTGTAGCTGAAACAACCGGAGATTCGCACTCATACGGCTTCCGCCGTGAAAGATCGACTGCTGATGCCATTGAACAAGTGCGAAATGCGCTTGGACGAACAGCGTCGCCGCAGTGGGTGCTTGAGGGTGACATCAAAGGGTGTTTTGACAATATTAGTCATGACTGGTTGGTTGCCAATGTCTGCATGGACAAAAGTATCCTAAAGAAATGGTTGAAAGCGGGATTTGTCGAAATGGGAAAGTTGTTCCCGACGAATGCTGGAACGCCGCAAGGAGGGATCATCTCCCCGGTGCTGGCAAATATGGCGCTCGATGGATTGCAACATGAGCTTAAAAGGCTGTTTCATACAGTTCGACAGGCGCGTGAAGCGAAGGTCCATTTGGTGCGTTACGCGGATGACTTCGTGATAACTGGTAGCTCGCGAGAGTTGCTTGAGGATCGAGTCAAGCCTCTTGTGGTGCAGTTCTTGGCTGTAAGGGGTTTGGTGCTCTCGGAGAAGAAAACCACCATCACACATGTGACGGACGGGTTTAATTTTCTGGGCTGGAATGTTAGGCGGTTCAATCGGATGTTGCTCACGCAGCCTTCGAAGAAAAACGTCAAAGCATTTATGACCAAGTTGCGTGACACGTTGGGGGCAATGCGCACAGCCAAACAGGAAGACGTGATATATCAACTCACCCCGATGGTTAGAGGGTGGGCGAACTATCATCGAAGCCAAATGGCTTCGCGTACCTTCGCGAAATGCGATCACTTGATCTGGCAAATGTTGTGGCGTTGGGCAGTTCGTCGCCACCCTAACAAGGGAAAGCGGTGGATTAAACAGCGTTACTTTGTGAGCTTCAAGGGGCGTGATTGGCGCTTTGCCGAGAAGGATAAGATTTTGCCCGCTTTGGGTGAATTTCGGAAACGGATTCATATCAAGGTGCAAGCAGAAGCGAATCCGTACGACCCAGCGTTCGACGAGTATTTCACAAAGCGGCTTGCCCGCAGAATGGATATGGCGCTCGAAGGACGCAGAAAATTGCGTTGGTTGTGGTGGTTTCAGGAAGGGCTATGCCCAATCTGTCTCCAAAAGATTACGCGAGATACGGGATGGCATTTGCATCATCGTGTTAAACGATCTGAAGGAGGTTCGGACGTGCTCAGTAACCTAGAGCTGTTACATCCGAATTGTCACCAACAGCTACACGTAAATGAGTAAAGACCCCGCTGGCATAACCTTTATTGGGTGATGCTTCAGGGTTGCTTGAGCCGTATGCAGGGAAACTTGCACGTACGGTTCTTAGGGGAGGGGGTGGCCGCGAGGCTGCCTCCTTACCCTCCTGCATACGAGGGTTCGATCCCCTTCACCCGCTCCACAATCTGTTCCCCCATGTGAATCCCAGCTCACCGCTTTTTGATTTATATCAAATAAGCCTGTAACGATATTGCCTACTATCCGCCACATCCTGCTCGCACCATCCCGACAGTTTTAGTTGGGTATGCTGGGGTTGGAACTAGTTTTGGCTTTACTTGTCGTCGATGCACTGCGACAATTTGCCGCGCTTTAGAAATAGGTAGTAAAAGGGTGCGCCCTGCATTGTCGTTTAGTGTGCAAGGCGCATTGGTTTTTTAACTTGCTCTGGGGAGGAGATTACTGTGGCAGCTAATCAAGCGACACCAGTAAAGTATGACATGGAGGTAGTGCGTTGGTTTACCATCGCCGCCGCCATCTATGCAGTTGTAGGCACGCTAGTGGGTGTGATCGTTGCATCTCAGCTGGCTTGGCCGGTAATGAACTTGGACATGGAGTGGCTAACTTTCGGCCGTCTGCGTCCTTTGCACACCAATGCCGTGATCTTCGCATTCGGTGGCTGTGCTCTGATGGCAACAGGTTTCTACATCGTGCAGCGCACGGGTGCGACCGCGTTGTGGAGCAACAAGCTGGCGTGGGCGACTTTCATTGGTTGGAATCTGATCATCGTTTCTGCTGTAGTCACCCTTCCTTTGGGTTGGACTTCTGGTAAGGAATACGCTGAGTTGGAATGGCCAATCGATATCGCGATCGCAGTTGTATGGTTGATGTACGGGTTCAACTACATCATGACCATCGGCATCCGCAAGACTTCGCATATCTATGTGTCTAACTGGTTCACCATGGGCATGATCGTGATGATCACGTATCTGCACGTTGTGAACAGCATGGCGATCCCTGTCAGCATGACTAACTCCTTCTCCATCTACTCTGGCGTTCAAGACGCGATGATTCAATGGTGGTGGGGTCACAATGCGGTGGGTTTCTACCTGACTGGCGGCTTCTTGGCCATCATGTACTACTTCGTTCCTAAGCAAGCTGGCAAGCCAGTGTTCTCGTATCGTTTGTCTGTGTTGCACTTCTGGGCGCTGTCTTTCGGTTACGTTTGGTTGGGCGCGCACCACTTGCAATACACAGCATTGCCTGACTGGACTGGCTCCCTTGGCGCCGCAGTTTCTCTGGCAATGATCATCCCATCTTGGGGTGGTGCGATGAACGGTATGATGACTTTGTCTGGTGCATGGGACAAATTGCGTACCGACTACATCTTGCGCTTCTTGGTTGTGGCTCTGGCGTTCTACGCGATGTCCACATTCGAAGGCCCTGTGATGTCCATCAAGACTGTGAATGCGCTGTCTCACTACACTGACTGGACGGTTGGCCACGTTCACTCTGGCGCTTTGGGCTGGATGGCGATGGTTGCCTATGGCGCGATGTACCACATGGTTAAAAAACTGTGGGGCGTAGAGAAGATGTACTCCGAAGGTCTGGTGAACGTCCACTTCTGGTTGGCGACAATCGGTACCGTTATTTACATCATCGCGATGTGGGTCTCCGGCATCATGCAAGGCTTGATGTGGCGCGACTATGATGAATACGGCACGCTGACCTATACCTTTGTTGAATCAGTTTCTGCGATGCATCCGTACTATGCGATGCGCACTATCGGCGGTCTGATCTTCAATATCGGTACTTGGATCGCTCTCTACAACATCGTTATGACTGTGCGCACTGCAAGTGCTGCGCGTGGTGCAAACGCTGTTCCAGCTAACGCATAAGGAGTGACAACATGTCTGATCACGACACACTTTATTCGACCAAACTTCAGGACAAAGTAGAGCGTAGTACGCTCCTGATGTTTGTGCTCACCGCGATCGCTGTTGCGATCGGCGGTATCGTGGAAATCGTCCCTTTGTTCTATCTGCCTAACACGGCGATGTGCCAAAACGATCCTACGTGTAACAACACGCAACACAAAGATGCCAATGGCAATGTGATCCCGATGGACAAGATCATCTGGAATCCAGAGACTTCAGCTCATAAGACGCTGAATGACTGGGCTCCTGGTGATGGCGTGCGTCCTTACAAGCCTTTGGAGTTGGCTGGTCGTAACGTCTATATCCGCGAAGGTTGCTTCTTGTGCCACTCGCAGATGATTCGTCCATTCCGTGATGAGAAGGATCGTTATGGTCACTACTCTATCGCTGAAGAGTCTATGTACGACCACACCTACCAATGGGGTTCCAAGCGTACAGGTCCAGATTTGGCTCGCTTGGGTGGGAAATATTCGGATGAATGGCATCGCCGCCATCTGAACTATCCACGTGACGTTGTTCCTGAGTCCGTCATGCCGAACTACTTCTGGTTGGAAGGTAAGTCTGTCGATGTGGCAGAGACCGTTCAAACCATGAAAGTATTGACGATAATGCCATTCAACCCAGTGCCTAAGACTATCTACACCGATGAGTACATCGCTGGTGCGGCCGCTGAGTTGGAAGGAAAGACTGACATGGAAGCGTTGATCGCCTACCTGCAAAGTCTTGGCAATCACGTCAAGTTCGAAGAAGGTGTGAACTACCGTGACTAAACTGTTGGATTACCTAGGCATGGATACGCAAGCCATGACCACGAACGATTGGCTGGGAGTCTTCTTCCTGCTAGTCGCGGCGGTCGGGATGATTGCGGCCTATGTCATGGTGTTCCGGCCGTCCAACAAGGAACGATTCGAATCCCAGAGCGCTATGGCTCTGGATGACGAAGACCCTATCAAATTGGGAGAAAAAAGATGAGTGATAAACATAATGCAGGTGACGTGCCAACCACTGGCCACGTTTGGGATGATGATTTGGGTGACTACATCAACCAGCCGCCTAAGTGGTGGATGCTTGGCCTGACGGCGAGTGCGATTTGGTGTGTAGTGTATTTCATCTACTATCCGTCTATCCCTCTGTCTAATGGCGGTACTTGGTTCAAGGGTGTTGCTGGCTGGACAGCCATCAACGAGATGGAAGCTGATAAAAGTGTCGTCGATGAAGTGCGTGGCAAGTATGAAGCCAAGCTCAAGGACATGACGCCAGCTGCTATTTTGGCTGACAGCGAATTGACGGAATACGTTACACGTTCCGGCAAGGTGCTGTTTGGTGATAACTGCGCAGCTTGCCACGGTCAGAACGGTGTAGGTACGCACGACAAGCAAGGTCTGTTCGCACCGATCCTGAATGACGATGACTGGCTGTTCGGTGGCAAGATCGACGACATTCATACCTCTATCGTTGGTGGTCGCCAAGGCATGATGATGGCGCACAAGGATATGTTGTCTGAAGCAGAGATCGACACATTGGCTAATGCTGTTGCTACGGGCAAACCAACATCTACCCCGTTGTTTACGGATAAGGGTTGCGTAGCTTGCCACGGTGCTGATGGCAAGGGTATCCAAGCGATGGGCTCGGCCAACTTGACTGACAGCGTATGGCGTTTTGATGGTTCTGTAGAAGGTATCAAGTACACCATCAAGAACGGTGTCAATGCAGGTACTCCTGAGACGCGTGTGGCAGTGATGCCAGCGTTCCAAGGTGCTAAGTTGTCTGATGCTGAGATCAAGAAATTGGCTGTCTACGTATATAAGTTCGGTGGCGGTCAGGCTGACGCTCCAGCAGCAGCTCAGTAAGATGTACAAGTCTGCACGGGTTCGCCCGTGCAGCCCTTCAGAATCTGAACAAGGAGTGTAAAGATGAATTCCATCAACAATGACGCAGTACTGTGGGGAGTGATTATTTGTATCGCTTTGTCATTCTTGGTTCCAGTATGGTTGCTGTTTAATGCTTGGCGCAAAACAAAGCAAGCTGAAGCTGAAAAAGCACAAAAGTAAGAATTGGTATTTAGAAAAGGAGGAGAGTTCGCTCTCCTCCTTTTTCTTTCTGTGCAAAATATCACTGAAGCGGTTTTGCTCAAGCAGTAGAATCGTTTCGATGTTATTTTGAAATCCAACGAGAGATTGGATAAACCCCTTCCATTTAGGAGTGCGAGCGTGAACCAAGAAGTTGTTAAGCCAGAAGCAGACAAGAAAGAAGTCGGCGAAGTTACGACGATCTACAATGAATTCGAAACGTGGACGTGGACGGTGAACATGGGTGATAAGACCATCCATGCAAAGCGCATGCCTGGATTTTTTCGTACTTTCAAGGATCGGGCTCAGCTCGCATTGTGGTTGCCATTCTTCTTCTTGCCCTATTTGCGTTGGAATGACAAGCAAGCGATCTTGTTCGACATCGATCACCGTCAATTCCACTTCTTTAGTTTGACGGTCCTACCGCAAGATATTTGGATGTTGTCGTTGCTTCTATTGGTGGCGGCGATGACCTTGTTTGCGGTGACTTCAGTTGCTTCGCGCGTCTGGTGTGGCTACTTTTGCTTTCAAACCGCTTGGACCGATTGGTTCACTTGGATCGAGGAGAAGATTGAGGGCAATCCAACTGCCCGTCGCAAGTTAGATGTCGCACCTTGGGATTTTGACAAGATCAAGAAGAAAGGTCTCAAGCATCTTTCTTGGGCGTTGCTTGCGCTATTCACCGGAATCAGTTTCTCAATCTGGTTTGTCGATGCATTCGATTATTGGAACATGCTCATCCATTTCCAATTGCCGATGGTCGGTTGGGTGACACTGTTTGCATTCTTTGCGGGCACCTACATTCTTGCCGGACTCCTGCGTGAGCAGACATGCATCTGGTTGTGTCCATACGCTCGTATTCAGGCGGTGATGAATGATTCACAAACCATTCTGCCCACCTACGATTACACACGTGGTGAACCGCGAGGCAAGATTCGTCGAGGTGGAGAAGTTGTCGCACCACAAGGTGATTGCATCGATTGTTTCCAGTGCGTCCAAGTCTGTCCAACAGGTGTAGACATACGTAACGGTCAGCAACTGGGCTGCATCACTTGCGGCCTATGTATCGATGCATGCGATTCAATCATGGATAAGATCGAGAAGCCGCGCGGTTTGATTCGCTACGCATCTTTGGACGAGCTGTCTGGTAAGCCGGCTAAGAAGATGTATCAACACCCACGTACCTTGGTGTACATCGGCATCATCGTGTTGGCATTGGGAGGAATCGTTTGGGGGTTGACGCATCTGGGTTCGATGACATTAAAAGTGATGCATGAACGCCAGCCGCTTTACGTGAGTATGAGTGATGGGTCTATCCAGAATAAGTATGACTTCAAGTTGTTGAACAAGACGAACAAGGATTTCCAGGTCAAGGTAACAGCAGAGGGGGGCATCAAGGATCAAGTGATTATCGGTGCTGAACATCAACCTTTGATCCATCATGGTAGGGGTACATCGTTCACCATCTTCGTCAAAGCGCCAGGAAAGCACGCCAACAAAGATACGACCCCGATCCAGTTCCGAGTTGAGAGTGTGGAAGATCCGATGGTGTTTGCCGAATACACGAGCAAGTTCTACGCACCTAAAAAATAAGGTTGAATATAATGATCTCGCAAGACCATAAATCTGGATTACGTAACCCGTGGATGCTGAGTTTGATCGGCTTGATCTTGCTGGTCTTGGCTGTGAATGCGACCTTCATCTGGTTCGCCACACACAACAAATCGATGTTGGTCGATCGTGAGTACAAAACCAAAGATCGCAAAACGAATGCGCAGGTATTGGGTGAATTGGGCGCACAACAAGCGTTGGCTTGGCAAACCACGATAAAAAAACCGAAATCCATCGTGTTGAATCAACCGACGATGTATGAGATCAGCGTGGTGGATAAAGACGGTAAGCCTGTGAGCGGTTTGATGGAGGTCGAGGCATATCGCGCTGCTGATGCCAGCAAGGATTTCACGACAGCATTCAAAGAAGTGGCTGCTGGGAGTTATCAGGGTTATGTCACTTTCCCATTGAAGGGATATTGGGAGTTGCATATCCACCTGAAGCGCGGCACGGACGAATTCACGGTAGACACGGATCGTTTCAAGGTGGCTGAATCTTCCTGATTCAGTAGTCTGTATCAATGACGCAAGTAGCACATCAAGCTCCCCATGATTGTTTCCATTGCGGTCTGCCCATTGCGGCAGATTTGCATTTCCACGCGGTCTTAGAAGAGCGCGAACGTCAATTCTGTTGCTTCGGTTGCCAATCTGTATGTTCTGCTATCTACGAGTCCGGCCTGCAAGGCTATTACCAGCGCACGCCAGATGGTGTGCTGCTTGGGCCTCCGCCCGAGCCCCCTAAAGATATCGAGATATACGACTTCGACGAAGTTCAGCAGGAGTTCACCACATGTTCCGGCGATGTGCGCGACATCCATCTCCTTGTTGAAGGCATTCATTGCGCAGCTTGTGTGTGGCTCATCGAGCGCGGCTTGAAGCGTGCACCGGGTGTGCAGTTGGCGGAAGTGAATCTAGCTGGAAAGCGTCTGCATCTGCGGTGGGACAACAGCAAGAGCAAACTCTCCGAGTTGATCAAAGCACTCGCCCGTATTGGCTATTCTGCGGTGCCTTACGATCCTGAAAGTGCAGAGGGTTCGATCAAGAAGACCAACCGCGCCATGCTGTTCCGCCTGTTCTTTGCTGGCTTTGCGGCGATGAACATGATGTGGATCGCCATCGCTTTGTATAGCGGTGCGAACCAAGATGAGTTCCGTAGCTTCTTCCATTGGGCCGCGCTCGTGTTGGCGACGCCGACCTTGTTGTATTCGGGTTATCCATTTTTCCGTGGCGCGATCGGTGGTTTGCGTGCGGGACATCTCACGATGGACATGCCCATCGCTGTCGGTTTGAGTGTGACTTATGCCTATTCCGTCTATGTGACGATCACCAACAATCAGCACGGTGAAGTGTATTTCGACACCGTGACCAATCTGACCTTCATCATTCTCATCGGCCGCTACTTGGAAGGAATGTTCCGGCACCAAGCGGTCTCAGCCACCAAGCGATTGATGGAATTACAACCCAGAGTCGCGCTGGTGATGCGTGAAGGGGTAGAGCAAATGACACCGATTCGCGGCGTGAAGTTGGGCGATCAGGTTCTGGTGAAGCCTGGCTACACGATCCCTGTCGATGGCGTGGTGCTAGAAGGACATAGCGCTGTAGATGAATCGATGTTGAGTGGTGAATCCTTGCCGGTGACCAAGCGCGTTGGGTCATCTGTTTCCGCCGGTACGGTGAACACCAGCGGCGCCTTGTTGGTCGAGGTCAGGACGCAGCTACAAGATACGACACTGTCCAAGATCATCAAGCTGGTGGAAGAGGCGCAGTCTTCTAAGGCGCCCATCCAGCGTTTGGCTGACACCATCGTGCCGTGGTTCGTACTCGTGACGATGGTGTGTGCAACGGCGACCTTCTTTATCTGGAACAGCCAAGATTTCGAGATCGCGCTGATGGCGGCCACCTCGGTCCTCATCATCACCTGCCCTTGTGCGCTGGGCATGGCGACGCCGATGTCGATCGCAGTGGCTTCCGGCCTGGGGGCTAAATATGGAATCTTGGTGAAGAACGGTCTGGTGTTGGAGACCTTGTCCAAAGTGACCCACTTCGTGTTCGATAAGACGGGCACGCTCACGGAAGGCGTGATGAGCGTCGCGCAAGTGAAGTTTGCCGATGGTGTGAATGTTGAAGAAGCGATTCGCAGTGCAGCAGCGGTGGAACGCTATAGTGAACATAGTGTGGCGCATGCCATCACGCGTCATGCGGAAGAGCAACGCTATGCATACCGCGATATCGGGGTGGTGGACTTTCATGCCACGGCAGGGTTGGGCGTGGTGGCAACGGTGGCCGGGCAGCGGATCTTGTTAGGGAGTGCTAACTGGCTTAGCCAGAATGGGGTCGTATTGGATCCTGGATTGCAGATGCAGGCTCATGATCTAGAAGCAGAAGCGATGAGTTGTGTATACATGGCACAAGGTGATAGGCATGTGGCCATCATCGCGCTGGCGGATCGCTTGCGTGGAGATGCACAACAACTGGTAGATGAGTTGCGTGCCAGCAATATCAAGATGACCTTGTTGAGCGGGGATCGTCGCCCTGTCGCCGAGGCGATTGCAAAACAGTTGGGCGGCATGGAAGTCATCGCGGAAGTTTTGCCACAAGATAAAGATCGTGTCATTCACCAGCTACAACAGGCGGGAGCGATTGTGGCGATGGTGGGTGACGGCGTGAACGATGCGCCCGCCTTGATCCGTGCCGATGTGGGTATAGCGTTGGGTTCGGGCACGGATGTGTCTGTGGAAAGTGCCGACATCGTGCTGATGCATAACGAATTGAACAAGGTATTGCAGGCGACCCAATTGTCGCGACGTACTTTGCGCACCATCAAGCAAAACATCGGACTGTCGTTCGTGTATAACATCATCATGGTGCCTTTGGCGATGATGGCTAAGGTAACGCCTCTGACGGCAGCGATCACCATGCCGATCAGTTCACTCATCGTCATTGGCAATGCGGCACGTATCCGCACCTTGTTTAAAGATGAAGTCAAACCTTCTTCAAAAGTGAGATAGCAAAATGGAAGTGATCTACAGCTTGATTCCCGGCATGATGTTCTTTGGCGTCATCCTCGTGGTCGTTCTGATCTTTTCGGTGAAGAAAGGCCAGTACGAGGACATGGAAGGCAGTGGCAATCGTATCTTGATGGATGATGATGAGGACATGATGCCGCACCCGACCGCGCGGCCGGATGCAAACAACAAGAAGACTACTGAGTGACCACTTCGCCGTTGGCTAACAACGGCTTAACGAGTGCATCGAACTTGTTTGGTGACACGTATTGCAATACTGGTTTCTCACCGCCCCCCAGTGTCAGATCAAGCCCGTTTTGAGGGTAGAGCCAATGGATGGCGCCGGTCTTGGTTTCTTTGACGACTTGTGCAGGCTTGCCGAAACGCTTCAGGAACAACGGCTCTTCCACGCGCACACCTGGCATGTAGGTCATGCTACTGATAGGCAGGCTACGTAGGTGGGCGACATCATCGGGCGTCAGGGTGATCTTCTTGCCGCTACCCGTGCCCGCCATACGTAAGCCGCGTGCATACATCTCTTTCATCTCTGCTTCTGGGATATCTACGGTCAACACCACGCGTGAACGCAACCCTGCCAGATTTACCTGTTCGAAGAACACCTCTGCACTCATCACACCCTCTGGCGACTTGAATAGACTAGGTTCTGCTTGTTCTTGGAAACGTAGTTCTGCTTCGGTTGGTGTGGAAATGCCTAGCGTCAGTCCGAACACGCGCACTGAATCAGGTGTGGGATGCTCTATGTGCCAAGGCAGGTCTTCTTTATTTGGTCGGTCACCAGGAATGATGAACGCGCCCAAGATGATGACAACAGAAAATATGCCGACACCCCAGTAGATCTTGTTTTCAGTTTTCATGTTTTCTAAATGGAAGTGTTTACGCTGCTTCAGCTGGTGGCGTCGTGCCGCGCGGGAATTTGTGGTGGCGAGCTTGATACATCGAATCATTGCCCAAGACGATCAACACCAGCAGTGACACCATGAATGGCAACAAGCCAACCCCGCCTAACAACGCGATGGTGGCGATCTTCGACCAGCCCATCATCTTAGATAGCCAGAATCCCCCACCGATGACGACGCAGGTGATGGTCAAAAGCCACATGAAGTGCGTGTTGCGTTTGTTTGCCACGACCCAGTGCGCCTTCACAAAGGCGGTATCGCTTCCGGTAGCAACCTTCTTTGCCTTGATCGCGATGTAGGCAGTAATGATGAACGAAGTCAGAGGCACGATCATCACCATCAAGGGGAACGTGCTGAAGACGCCGAAAGTGGAGGCGAATACGAGGATGTGGTTGAACACCAGATTGATGAGGAAAATCTCATGCGGCCATTTGGCGCGAGTCATCTCTTCTAGTGTGGCTTGATATGGTTGTGTCATGTCTTCTCCCTAACGTATTTTGGATGCGGTGCGCAGGATACCTATTTCAGTCCAATAAAGGAATGCGGCAGTTGGTCGCATCAAGACTTGCCGACCAATGTGCGTAGGCGCGGCAGGTCTAGTAGCTCAACGGCGCGCGCCTTGACTTGGATCAGCCCCTCTTCCTGAAAGTGCGAGAAGGTGCGACTCACTGTCTCCAGTTTCAAACCTAGATAGCTACCGATCTCCAAGCGCGACATACGTAGCTTGAATTGGGTGGCGGACATGCCGTGGGTGGCGTTACGTTGAGAAAGGTTGAGCAGGAATGCGGCCAATCGTTCTTCTGCGCGCATGGAACCAAGCAACAACATGATGCCTTGGTCGCGCACGATCTCGCGGCTCAAGATCTTGTGGAGGTGGCGTTGCAAGCTGGGGATGTCGCGGCTTAGCTCTTCCAACTTATTGAACGGCAGTTCGCACACCTCGCTGTCTTCCATGGCGACCGCTTCGCAAGTGTGGAAGTCCGTACTGATGGCATCCAACCCGATGATCTCCCCAGCCATCAAGAAGCCTGTCACCTGTTCGCGACCATCTTCATGCAGGACACGCGTCTTGAACGAGCCGCTGCGGATAGCGTGCAGTGATTTAAAGCGGTCTCCCGTGCGATAAAGATAGCCACCAGACTCATAACTGCGTTTGTTATTACTAAGATCCTCTAAGCGGTGCATCTCGCCCTCGGTCAATTCGACAGGCAGACAGATCTCACGCAGATTGCAATTTGAGCAGGCGATCTTTAGTTCTGAGGAGGTGTTTGGAGGCACTATAGGGTCACTCAAAGCCATAAATGGCGGAGGGTTTATACACCTAGCTATTTTGACATATATCAAGTCTTCTAGGCTGAGTGATGGCATAGTACGCGCCTCATTTATGGAGGCAGTGATGAACGACGCAGTCAATCAATTGGTGGTGGATCTGGAGCTGATACGTAGGCTGGATAAGAATGGGCCACGTTACACCTCTTACCCTACCGCAGACCGCTTTATCGAAGCCTTCAATGCCGAGAGTTATAGCCAATGGGTCGCTAAACGCGAGATCGGTGGCGTCAGCCGGCCATTGTCTCTATACATCCATATTCCCTTCTGCAATACGCTGTGCTTCTACTGTGCGTGCAACAAAGTCATCACCAAAGATCGCAGCAAGTCGGCCGAATATGTGCGCTACCTCATCAAAGAGATGGCGATGCAGGCTAAGTTGTTAGGCACCAATCAAGTGGTGGAGCAATTGCACTTTGGTGGCGGTACGCCGACCTTTTTGAGCGATGATGAAATTCGTGAAGTGATGGCTGCCATCCGCCAAAACTTCAAGCTGGTGGAAGACGGTGAATATTCCATCGAGATCGATCCGCGCAAAGTCAGCGACGAGACCATCGCGCTGCTTGGACAAGCGGGCTTCAACCGTATCAGCGTGGGCGTGCAAGATTTCGACGATGACGTGCAAAAAGCGGTGAATCGCATTCAGAGCGAAGAAGAGACTATGCGCGTCATCAATGCGTCACGTGCCAACGGTTTCAAATCAGTCAGCATCGACCTGATCTACGGCTTACCAAGACAGACGTTGGAAGGTTTTGGAAGGACATTGGACCGAGTCATTGCGACAGATCCAGACCGACTATCCATCTACAACTACGCCCACATGCCGACCATCTTCAAGCCGCAGCGACGCATCAATGAAGATGAGTTGCCAGCGGCTCAGACCAAGCTAGATATCTTGAACATGGCGGTGAATAAGCTCACTGGCGCAGGATATGTGTATATCGGCATGGATCACTTCGCCAAACCAGAAGACGAGCTGGCGGTCGCACAACGCCAAGGCCGTCTACATCGCAACTTCCAAGGTTACTCCACCCACTCCGATTGTGACCTCATTGCACTAGGGGTCAGCGCCATCGGCAAAGTCGGCCCCACGTACAGCCAGAACTATCGTGAGTTGGAAGACTATTACGATGCGCTTGATCGCGATCAGTTACCCATCATGCGCGGTCTGGAATTGAATGCCGATGACTTGGTGCGTCGCGCCATCATCCAAGCCTTGATGTGCCATTTCGAGATTTCCAAGGAGTCTCTGGGCATCGCCTATCTGGTCGATTTCGATAATTACTTCGCCACCGAAATGAAAGAACTGGCTGAGTATGAAAAAGAAGGGCTGCTGAAGCTGTCACCACAATGGATCACCGTTACCCCTAAAGGACGCATGCTCATCCGTAACATCTGTATGGTGTTCGACAAATATCTGCGCACGCGTACCGAACATGCGCGCTATTCCAAGGTAATATAGCGTCACAAGGCTGACCGCATGATCGGCACATAAAGTTGACGGAGGAGACCCCCAAAGTGCTGGGGAGACGATGACAAAAAAAGTAGATGATTACCGCCTGAAATTGGGCAAACACGAGTTAGTTCCCATCATGATCGGCGGTATGGGTGTGGACATCTCCACAGCCGACCTTGCTTTGGAAGCAGCGCGCCTAGGCGGTGTAGGTCACATCTCCGATGCGATGTTACCCACCGTATCTGACCGTCGTTACGACACAGGCTTTGTCAAAGAGAAGCTGCAGCAGTACAAAGCCAACATCGACAATTCCGACAAGACCTTGGTCAAGTTCGACCTTGGGCATATCGCCGAATCCACCCGCCTGCATGTGAGCAACACTATGGAGCGCAAACGCGGCCCAGGTATGGTGTTCATCAACGTCATGGAAAAGCTCACCATGAATTCACCGCGCGACACCTTACGCGTGCGTCTGCATGAAGCGATGAGTGCCGGCATCGACGGCATCACCTTAGCAGCGGGTCTGCATTTGGGTTCGTTCGGCTTGATGGAAGATCACCCGCGTTTTCGTGATGTGAAGCTGGGCATCATCGTGTCATCCCTACGCGCGCTTCAGTTGTTCCTGCGCAAAAATGTGAAGACCAATCGCCTCCCTGATTACATCGTGGTCGAAGGCCCGTTGGCTGGCGGTCACTTGGGCTTCGGTATGGATTGGGCGCAATATGATCTGCGCACCATCAACAATGAAATCATTCAGTATCTGCGTGCTGAGAAGTTGGATATCCCAGTCATCCCTGCGGGTGGCATCTTTACCGGCGGCGATGCAGTGGGATTCCTGCAAGAAGGATCAGCGGCTGTCCAGGTGGCGACACGCTTTACCGTCTCCAAAGAATGCGGATTACCAGCAGACGTTCAACAAGAGTATTTCAAAGCTAGCGAAGACGACATCGAAGTCAACGGTACTTCGCCTACGGGCTATCCGATGCGTATGTTGAAGAGCAGTCCTTCTATCGGTTCTGGCATCCGCCCGGGCTGTGAATCCTACGGTTATCTGTTGGATGCGAATGGTCGCTGTGACTACATCGAAGCCTACAATCGCGAAGTGGCTGCACACCCAAACGACAAAAAAGTCATCGTCATGGACAAGACCTGTCTATGCACGCACATGCGCAACTTTAAATGCTGGACCTGCGGACATCTGACCTATCGTTTGAAAGACACAACACGCAAAGCTGCAGATGGAACCTATCAGTCGTTGAGCGCAGAGCATATCTTCAAGGACTACCAGTTCAGTACGGGCAATAAGATCGCTCTGCCGGATTAGTGAATGGCTGTGCGGTCAGCCGTGATGGCAGACCGCACAGTCAGCGTCTTTTGAAAGTCTCATCGTGCGTACTTCCATGTTGAGTGCGTTCACTGTCAATAATTTCCCGCACAGTGTTGTATCTATATCCATCAATAACTTAAGTGCTTCAGCAGCTTGCATGCTACCCACGATGCCGACCAGTGGCGCGAAGATGCCGAGCACCGCACAGCGCGTCTCTTCACTTTCCATCTGTTCTGGATACAGGCATTCATAGCAGGGTGTATCTTCACGACGAAAGTCGAACACACTCACTTGCCCATCGAAGCGAGTGGCCGCACCCGAGACAAGGGGTTTCTTTAGTGCGTGGCAGGCGCGATTAAGTGCGTAGCGGGTGGGGAAGTTATCACTGCAATCGAGTACCACGTCAGCCTTCGCCACCAACTCCGTAAGACGCATCTCATTTGCCCGTTCAGTGAGCGCCAGCACATTCACTTCTGGATTGATCTCCGACAGCGCCGCTTTGGCTGAGGCGACTTTGGTTTTGCCGATGCTGGAGGTGCGATGCGCGATCTGGCGTTGCAGATTGGTGAGGTCGACCGTATCGTTATCGCACAGGGTTATCGTGCCGACGCCACTCGCGGCGAGGAAGAGTGCGACAGGAGAACCTAGGCCACCTGCGCCGATGACGAGGGCATGAGCGTCCGATAATTTCTGCTGCCCCTCGATGCCAATTTCCTGCAACAAGATGTGGCGGCTGTAGCGCAGTAGCTGATCATCGTTCATGGGACATGGTCGGCGGAATGCCGGGGTTATTTCGACTGGTGCGACTCGGGGGCGTTGGTGTAGTCGTGGTCGCCGTGCGGATGATGTTCGTAGGCCTTGATGAATACCTCTTGCGAGTTGTTCTTGGTGCGCGGTTCCGGCGATTTCAAGTTGTGATACTGCACGTCCTCGCAATAATGGATGAATCCATTCTTCAATTTTCTTATCCAGCCGTAATTGAAGGTGAAGCCTTCCTTGAGCAGTGCTTTCTCTAACCCTTCGAGCGAGTAATGCTCCACGCTATATCGAATGAGAAGACTATTCGAGATGGGGCCGTTCTCAACTTGTAGATCATCCAATCCGCTCAATAACAGGAAAGCTTGCTCGATCTGGTTGCCAGGCTCATCGGCAAACACCAAGACGCGTTGTTTCTGTAATTCGAACGGATTCATCTCTTATTTCCCCCGCAAGATACTGGCGCCTTTTAGCAAGTCGAGTGCGCGATTCAACTGGTAATCGTTCTTGGCGCCGAACTCGGCGATCTCAGGTTTTTTGCCATCGGACTCTTTGTCTTTTGGCGCAGCCTTGTTTGCAGGTTTTGCCGCTTCACTCTTTTCATCGGACTGGCCGTTAGTCAGATGCTTGTCCAAATCAGCTTCGCGTAAACGGAAGGTACTGTCCATTGCCGCTGTCGCAGGATCTTCTACCACGATGTCAGGAACGATACCTTTAGCTTGGATAGAGCGACCGCTAGGCGTGTAGTAACGCGCCGTGGTCAGCTTGATCGCGGTGTTGTTGCCCAGCGGCAAGATGGTCTGTACCGAGCCTTTGCCGAAAGATTGTGTGCCCATGATGACAGCACGTTTGTGGTCTTGCAGCGCACCCGCGACAATCTCGGAAGCAGAGGCGGAACCACCGTTCACCAGCACCACCATCGGTAGATTCTTGTACTCACCTGCTAGGTCTTTCAAGTAATCATCTTTGCCGCTACCTCGCAGGTAGAAATCGGGATTGGCCATGAGGCGCATCTTGGCATCCTCGGTTCGACCTTCGGTGTACACCACCAGCGCATCCTTGGGGAGGAAGGCGGCGGATACGCCGACCGCGCCCGTCAGCAAGCCACCAGGATCGTTACGCAAGTCGAGTACTAGACCTTGTAGCGGGCCGTTGTTTTGCTTGCGCAGGTTCTGCAATGCAGTGGCCAAGTTCTCGCCCGTGTGTTCTTGGAATTGTGTGATGCGCACGAAGCCGTAGCCCGGATCGACCAGTTTCGATTTCACGCTCTGCACTTTGATGACGGCGCGTGTGACCTTAATCTGCAATGGTTTGGTCTCGCTTTTGCGCACGATGGTCAGCATGATGTCGCTACCGGGCTTGCCGCGCATGCGCTTCACTGCATCGTTCAGCGTGAGCCCTTTGACTAGTGTGTCGTCCAATTTGATGATGAGGTCGCCGCTCTTGATGCCAGCGTTGAATGCAGGCGTGTCTTCGATAGGGGAGATGACCTTGACCAAGCCGTCTTCCATGCCGACTTCGATGCCTAGCCCGCCGAACTCACCCTGTGTGCCTACTTGTAATTCTTTGAAGCCCTCTGCATCCAGATAGGCCGAGTGTGGGTCGAGTCCGCTCAACATGCCGTTGATGGCTTCGGTGATGAGTTTTTTGTCGCTGACGGGTTCGACGTAATCGCTCTTGATGCGGCCGAACACATCAGCGAACGCACGCAATTCTTCGACAGGTAGGGGTAGCTGAGTGTCTTTCTCCGCAACCGCAGAGAAGTGCAAGCTGATCAAGATACCTGCGACCAGACCGATGCTGACAAGACCGTACTCTTTGAAGCGACGACTCATTATGATTTTCCTCAATTAACTTCTTACCCATTTGGCGGGGTCGATAGGCTTACCTTCGAACCTGAGCTCGAAGTATAAACCCGAATCTTCATTGCCGCCGCTGTTGCCCACGGCGGAAATGGTGTCTCCTGCTCGTACGCTATCGCCTACCTGTTTGTAGAGCGTCTCATTGTT
>PNNY01000023.1 GCA_013824485.1 Sideroxydans sp. | reverse complement strand
TGAATTGAATCGTTGGCTCAAGGTGGGCAGCGTCACGGTGCAACCTTCCGCAGATCCGCGGACCCATAGCACGCAAGTACGCGTGAACCTGCCTGCCAATGAAAAAGGCATCTATCCCGGCATGTTCGTGCGTACGCATTTCGTGGTGGGCAAAGAAAAGAAATTGTTGATCCCTGCCACTGCGGTGGTGCGACGCAGCGAAGTGGTGGCGGTGTATGTGATCGACGACAAGGATCAGCCGCGCTTGCGTCAGATCCGTTTGGGTGAGACGACTGAAAAAGGTGAAGTCGAAGTCTTAGCGGGATTGACAGCGGGTGAGCGCGTAGCGGCTGATCCAGTCAAAGCGGGCATGGCGGTGAAGAAATGATGGGCATCTCTGGGCGTATCGCCCGCACCTTTTTGCATTCGCAGATGACACCACTACTCGCCATCGTGGCGATGTTGCTGAGCATCTTCGCCGTGGTGGTGACGCCGCGCGAGGAAGAGCCACAGATCAACGTGACCATGGCCAACGTGCTCATCGCTTATCCAGGTGCATCGGCACAGGATGTGGCGCGTACCGTTTCGACGCCTGCAGAGCAAGTGTTGTCTCAGATCGCGGGAGTGGATCACGTCTATTCTGTGTCGCAGCCCGGTATGTCAATCATCACCGTGCAGTTCAAGGTGGGCGAGGAGCACGTTCCTTCGTTGGTGAAGTTGTATGACGTCATACACTCCAATGCAGATTGGTTGCCCACCACGCTGGGTGTGATGCAACCCATCATCAAGGCGCGCGGCATCGACGATGTGCCGATCTTGGGGTTGACTCTGTGGCGCGAACAATCGGCTGGCGGCGGACTGGCGCTGACGCAAGTCGCGCATGCGATGGAAGCTGAGTTGAAGCGCGTGAATGGGTCTCGTGAAGTGGCAACGCTGGGTGCAAGCAAACGTGCGGTACGCATCTTGTTGAACCCTGAAGCGCTGAACGCCTATCAACTTTCTTTGCAAGAAGTGCGTGCTGCCTTGCAAGCGGCGAACGTGTCGCAAAGTGCGGGTACGTTGGTGCAGAGTAACCGTGAAGTGTTGGTGCAGACCAACAACTTCTTGAGTGATGCGGGTGAGGTGCGTCATCTGGTCATCGGTACGTTCGATGGCAAGCCGGTGTTCTTGCATGATGTGGCGCAGGTGCGTGACGAAGCCGAGTTACCCTCCAGTTATGTGTGGATGGGAACGGGCGCAGCAGCGAGCGACAAGGGTATCCAAGAGCAAGGTGAGTTCACTGCCGTGACCCTCTCCATCACCAAGAAGCCGGGTGAGAACGCTGTCGATGTCGCAGGGAAATTATTGAAGCGTGTGGAAGAGTTGAAAGGCAGTGTCATCCCCGATGACGTGAAGGTAACCATCACGCGCAACTATGGCGAGACAGCCAACGACAAAGCGATGAAGCTCATCAAGAAGCTATTCTTCGCAACATTCGCGGTGGTGGCTTTGGTCTGGTTCGCTTTAGGTAAGCGTGAAGCAGCCATCGTTGGCATCGCGATCATACTGACCTTGGCGTTGACGCTGTTCGCATCGTGGGCGTATGGGTTCACACTCAATCGCGTGTCGCTGTTCGCGCTCATCTTTTCCATCGGTATCTTGGTGGATGACGCCATCGTGGTGGTGGAGAACATCCACCGTCGCCGCGAGTTGGCGCAGCATCAGCCTTTGTCGGAGATCATCCCTGAAGCGGTGGATGAGGTGGGCAGTCCGACCATCCTCGCCACGTTCGCAGTGATCGCTGCGCTGTTGCCGATGGCATTCGTGACGGGATTGATGGGGCCTTATATGAGCCCTATCCCGATCAATGCCAGCATGGGTATGTTGATCTCGCTGGCTATCGCATTCATCGTCACGCCGTGGCTGGCTCATAAGTTGTCCTCCGCACATCATGCGGTGATCAAGGATGAGCGCGATACCAAGATCGCACACTTCTTCCGCAATTTGCTCACGCCATTTTTGAACGGCGTACACGGCATACCTGCGCGTCGCAAGTTGTGGTTGGGCATCTTGGCTGCGTTGTTGATCGCCGTGTCTTTGGCGGTCGTGAAACTGGTCGTGTTGAAGATGTTGCCGTTCGACAACAAGTCTGAGTTCCAAGTGGTGGTGGATATGCCAAGTGGCACGGCATTGGAACAGACAGCGGGTGCGATGCGCGAGATCGGTACCTATCTCGCGACGGTGCCGGAAGTGACCGATTACCAAGCGTATGCAGGTACCGCTTCGCCGATCAACTTCAACGGACTGGTGCGTCAGTACTATCTGCGTAGTGCGCCGGAGCAGGGAGACATCCAAGTCAATCTGCAAGACAAGCACCAGCGTGATCGCAGCAGTCATCAAATCGCCACTTCAGTGCGTGAGCCTATCGAGGCCATCGCCAAGAAGTGGAACGCCAAGGTGAAAGTAGTGGAGGTGCCTCCCGGCCCGCCCGTGATGTCGCCAATCGTGGCGGAGATCTACGGGCCAGATTATCAAGGTGCCCGTGATGTGGCGGGCAAGGTGCGCGAGCAGTTTGTCAAGACGGCCGATATCGTCGGCATCGACGACACAGTGACCGAGACCGCACCCAAGCTGATGTTGCGAGTGATGCAAAGCAAAGCGGCCATCTTGGGGGTATCGACACGTGACATCGCCGATACCATCCAAGTCGCTTTGGCAGGTCAGGATGTGACCTCATTACACGAAGAGGACTCCAAGTACGCGCCCCCATTGCGCATGGCGCTGCCTGCGGAGAAGCGTAGTCGCATAGACGATGTGTTGAAACTCAAAGTACGTGCCAAAGATGGCGTACTGGTCTCTCTGTCTGAATTGGTGCAAGTGGTGCAGATGCAGCGCGACTATCCCATCTATCACAAGGATCTGTTGCCAGTGGTTTATGTGACGGGTGACATGGCAGGTGATCTGGATAGTCCTCTGTATGGCATGTTCGATATCAACGGCAAGACGGGCGACATGGCGCTCACTCAAGGCGGCGAATTGCAATCGTGGTTCTTCCACCAGCCCTCCGATCCCTATAAGAGCTATGCCTTGAAGTGGGATGGTGAATGGCAGGTCACCTTCGAGACTTTCCGCGACATGGGCATCGCCTATGGCGTGGGATTGATTCTGATCTACTTGTTGGTGGTGGCGCAGTTCAAGAGTTATACCGTGCCGCTCATCATCATGGCGCCCATTCCGCTCACCATCATCGGCGTGATGCCGGGACATGCGATTTTCGGCTCGCAATTCACCGCGACCTCGATGATTGGCATGATCGCCTTGGCGGGAATCATTGTGCGCAACTCCATCCTGTTGGTGGACTTCATCAACTTGCAGTTGCGTGATGGGGTCGATCCGCAACATGCGGTGATCGCCGCTGCCAGCGCGCGCGCCAAGCCCATCATCTTGACGGGACTGGCGGCGATGTTGGGTGCGTTGTTCATCCTAGATGACCCGATCTTCAACGGCCTAGCGCTGTCGCTGATCTTCGGTATCTTGGTGTCCACCATGCTCACATTGGTGGTCATTCCTGTGCTGTATTACGCCTCACTGTACAAGAAGTACCAATAAGACCAGAGCCTTTGTCCTCCATGGAGGGGGATGAGGGCTTTTTTGATTTTCGAGTAGAATTCGCAACCCTTAAGGAGTTTCAAGCATGAACGCAGAACGTATCGTCCGCATCGTCGCCGGTTTTTTCGTTTTACTGTCTTTGGCATTAGGCGCAGAAGCCAGCCCAGTCTTTGTGAGTAGCTATTTCTTGTTCTTCACTGCATTCGTCGGGTTGAACCTGTTTCAAAGCGGGTTCACGCAGATTTGTCCGTTGAATAACATCCTTGCTCGTTTCGGTGTCAAAGGCAGTTGCTAAAAAAATACTTCCCCACGTCTTTTAATCTCGCCCACATCAGTTTGGCCTTAGTCGGCCTGATGTGGGTTTTGCCTTTTCTGAATTATCACCATGCATACCCGATCACCACGTTCTATCAAGAGTGGATGACAGCGTTGTTGGGTTTGTGTGCATTGCCGCTATTGCTAACTAAGCGCTTCTGGCATGCACCGCAAGTGCCGCGCATCGTGCTTTTGCCTATCGGGTTGATGTTGGTGATGTTGGTGCAGTTCATCGTTGGACGTATCAGCTATTTCGATCATTTGCTGTTGTTGTCACTGTATTTCCTGTTTGCTGCACTATTGATGATGCTGGGTCAGCGGCTACGTGAAGAACTGGGTATGTCTCTAGTTGTGGCTGTGCTGGCAACGTTCTTGCTGGTGGGGGCTGAGCTGAATACCTTGGCCGGAATTTTGCAGCACTATCGCTGGGATACGTTCTTGAATTCTGTCATCACCGTCAAGTCATCCCATGCCGTTTATGGCAACACGGCGCAACCCAACCATTTTGCGAATTTCATCGCATTAGGTTTGCTTTCATTGGGGTTGCTCCATCATCGCTTCTCGTTGCGCTCATGGCAGGTCGTTCTGTTAGCTACACCAATGTTGTTCGTGCTGGTGTTATCCGGTTCGCGTAGTGCATGGTTGTATCTGACATTCGCACTGGCGTTGGCGTGGTTGTGGCAGCGCAGAGATGCTTCGTTGCGCCCAGTGCTGTTTTTTTCACTGTTCTTATGGCTTGGATTCCTTGTTATGCATTTTGTGGTTCAGCTTCCTTTTTTGGCGGGAACCACAGGCAGTATCACCTCTGCTGAGCGACTATTTGGTGAGGCAGGTGGAGGCAGTGTCCGCTTCCATCTTTGGCGAGAAGGTTGGCTGATCTTCACTCAGTACCCTCTCTTAGGATCGGGTTTTGGCCAGTTCGCTTATCAGCATCTGCAACTCGCCGTGTCGCTTCACAATAGCGACATCACTGGGCTCTACAACAATGCACATAACATCGTGTTGCAACTGGCGGCAGAGGCCGGCTTGGCGGGTGTGATCGTGCTGTTGGGAACTTTGGGGCTGTGGTTCTGGCAATCCGTAGTGCGCGATACACGCTTTACAGTTGAGCACTGGTGGGGTTTTGCTGTTCTGGCCGTGCTGGGAATCCATAGTTTGCTTGAGTACCCGCTGTGGTATCTCTATTTCATCGGCATTGCGTCAATCATGCTTGGACTGTTCGACAAGTCCAGCTATCAACTTGAATTAAGGAACGTTGGGCGATTGTCAGTCGCAGTCATCTTGTTGTTAGGATTGATGTCACTCGTACAAGGTAAGCAGAGCTACAAGCATCTTGAGAATGCACTGGCTTATAGAGGAATGGCGGTCAAAGATCATCAATACGTCAGCAATGCTCGGGATGAGCTGCTTGCGGCTCATCAATATCCTTTGTTTAGTTCTTACGCCGAACTATTCATCGCCAATATGATGGAGCCGAGCGCCGATCATTTAGAGGAAAAGTTGGATTTGAATGAGCGTGCATTGCACTACATACCCGTTGCACCAGTGGTCTACCACCAAGCCCTATTGTTAGCGTTGTCTGGGCGCGATATAGAGGCGAAGGACATGATCGAAAAGGCGATATGGGCATATCCAACTGATTTTGCTAATGCTCGGAAAGAGTTGAGTGAAATGGTTCGCAACGAACCAGCCCGTTTCACCCCTCTGTTAGAATTCGCCACCCAAAAATACGAGGAGTACCAGCGTGCTGCAGTTCCTAGAAAATAACGTTCTCACCGTCTCCATTACCTTCATCAGCGGCTACATGCTGTTCTGGTCTTACTACGGCAATCGCCTGCGTGGCATCAAAGAAGTGGACACGCACGCAGCCATGAATCTGATCAATCGCCAGAATGCAGTGGTGCTGGATGTGCGTGAACAAACAGAATATGACGCAGGCCACATCATCAATAGCCGCTTGATCTCTGCGCGTGCATTGAAAGAACGTATCGGCGAGCTGGAGAAGTTTCGTGAGCGTCCGATCGTTGTCGTTTGTCACAGTGGTTCGAGAGCGACAGCAGCGACGGCATTGTTGAACAGAGAGGGTTTCACTCAAGCACATCTGTTGACTGGCGGCGTGACGGCTTGGCAAAAAGCCAACCTGCCATTGGAAAGGTAATCGCTGTGGCCAAGGTCGTAATGTATTGCACCGCTGTCTGCCCCTATTGCATCAATGCAGAGCGACTGCTTGTGAGCAAGGGTGTGAAAGAGATCGAGAAGATACGCATCGACTTGCAGCCAGAGCAGCGCGAACTGATGGAGGCCAAGACTGGCCGTCGCACCGTGCCGCAGATATATATTGGCGAGACGCACGTGGGTGGATGTGATGATTTATTTGCATTAGATCGAGCAGGGGGTTTGATGCCTCTGCTCAATAATTAACCAAGGAATAGAAATGACTGAAGCCGCAACTGCACCCGCTGTACCTGTATTCAATATCGAAAAACTCTATGTGAAAGACCTGTCACTGGAGATCCCGAATGCACCTGCCATCTTTCTTGAGCGAGTGAATCCGCAGATCGATCTACAATTGCAGACGCAAGCAGCAACCGTGGATGAGGGGATCTTCGAGGTCGTGGTGACCATCACTGTGACCGCAAAATTGCCCGAGCAAGACAAAGTCATGTTCCTTATCGAAGCCAAGCAAGCAGGCATCTTCCAGATTCGTAACATCCCAACTGAAGAGATGGAGAACGTGCTGGCCGTGATGTGCCCGAACATCCTCTATCCGTATCTGCGTGAAGTTGTATCAGATGTTGCAGTGCGTGGTGGTTTCGCGCCCGTGCTGCTCAATCCGATTAACTTCGACGTCATCTACCAACAGCAAAAGCAACAGTCGCAAGCGCAAGCCGAGGCTGCTGCAACGGTCAAACATTGATGAGATTTGCTACCGCATTGTTGTTCTTCGTCGTTAGCCAAACGGCTGCGGCGTTCGAGTACGTGTCGGTGGCGGAACCGGCCATCCTTTACGATGCTAATTCGCTCAAGGCCAATAAGTTGTTCGTCGCCACCCGTTATCTGCCACTAGAGCAAGTCGTGGTGTTGGAGAACTGGGTCAAGGTGCGCGACTCGGGTGGCAAGATATTCTGGATCGAGAAGCGTAATCTCAGTAGCAAGCGCTATGTGGTGGTGACGGCAGAGACCACCACTGTCCGCACCAACTGGGACGATAGTGCGACGGTCGCATTCATCGCGCCGCGCCAACTCGGGCTGGAATGGTTAGGTAATGCGGGAGCAGGGTGGGTCAAAGTGCGTCATCGCGATGGCACGACTGGCTATGTAAAAAGCAAAGATGTCTGGGGTCACTGATGCGTATCGCGGTTCTAGGCTCAGGAGCATGGGGTACGGCACTGGCGATTAGTTTCGCTGCGCGGCACGATGTCACCCTGTGGGCGCGAGACGAAGCGCAAGCTGTTGCGATGCGCGAAACGCATCGCAACCAACGATATCTGCCTGACTTGCCACTTCCCCAGAATCTCTCTATTACCGCTGACCTCACTCAGACATTGCGCGATGCAGAACTCATCATCGCCGCAGTTCCTGTATCGGGATTGCGCCCAGTGATGCAACAGATCGCTTCGCTGTCGAAGCCTGTGGGCGTGATATGGCTGTGCAAGGGCATCGAGACCATCACTTCTTTACTTCCCCACCAGATCGTCAGCGAGACATTACCTGCGGCTTTTCCGCGTGGCGCCCTAACGGGGCCAAGTTTTGCGCAAGAAGTGGCGCGTGGCTTGCCTACGGCGCTGACACTGGCTTCCAACGATGGCGAGTTCGCACAACGTACGGCCAAAGCGCTGCACCACTCTCGATTGCGTATCTATTCCAGCACTGATGTAGTCGGGGTTGAGATTGGTGGCGCGATCAAGAACGTATTGGCGATCGCTGCGGGCATCTGTGACGGCATGCAGATGGGATTGAATGCGCGCGCAGCCTTGCTCACACGTGGCTTGGCAGAGATGTCGCGTCTGGGTTTGCAGATGGGTGGGCGCGCAGAGACTTTAGGTGGATTGTCGGGCGTCGGCGACCTTATCCTTACGTGTACGGGCGACCTTTCGCGTAACCGCCAAGTCGGTATGTTGCTCGCACAACGTCATTCTCTCTCCACTATCTTAGGCGAGTTGGGGCATGTGGCGGAGGGGGTGTACACCGCACGTGAAGTGCAGCGCATCGCACAGCAACAAGGTGTCGAGATGCCCATCTGTCAGGCCGTATATCGTGTGCTATACGAGAATCTGCCAGCAGACAAAGCGGTGGAAGCACTCCTTAGTCGCCAGCCCGGCGAAGAATTCTCCAGCACAGGGCAATATCGCGCCCAGCAGTGATCAGCTCATTTCGAAGCTGCATTGTCTCCATGCTTCGTACACCGCCACTGCTACCGTATTTGAAAGATTCAAACTGCGATTGTTGGGCAACATCGGCAAGCGCAAACGTTGCTCAGGTGGTAACGATTCCAACACCTCGCTCGGCAAGCCGCGACTTTCCGGCCCGAACAAGAAAGCATCTCCCCTTTGATAGCGCACCTCATGAAAGGGATGCGAACCTTTGGTAGTGAAGGCGAACAGGCGAGCATTGGGTAGGGTGAGTAAGCAATCTTGCAAGCTGTCATGCACCTTCATCGACGCATACTCGTGGTAGTCCAGCCCCGCACGCTTCAATTGCTTGTCATCCAGATCGAAGCCGAGCGGACGTATCAAATGCAGGTTCGCCCCCGTGTTGGCGCACAAGCGAATGACGTTGCCCGTATTGGGGGGGATCTCGGGTTGATACAGAATGACTTCAAACATGGGAAAAACCTTGTCAGGCAATTGGAAAACAGCTAACTTCCGCCTCGATTGTTAGTGATTCGTTAAAGTAATTGGGCACATAGGCCGATATGTTCGATACTTTTCTAGATTTGTTCGCAGAAGTGTGACTAATCAATGGATCGAATGGAAGCATTTGATGCGGTAAATGTTTCCTAATATGTGACACATCTCGACTTCAGGGGGAATTATGGCGCGTCCGGAAAAAGTTCGCTTGGGCGACTTGCTGGTACAGCAAAAACTCATTTCACTAGACCAACTGCAATTCGTGTTGGAACAGCAGAAACGCACAGGCCGGAAGTTAGGTCGAGTGCTGGTGGACAACGGTTTCATCACCGAAGACCAAATATCTGAGGCGCTAGCCAAGCAGCTCAACATTCCCTACATCAATCTTAAGTACTACAACCCAAACCTAGAGATCGTGCGCCGCTTGCCTGAGAATCAGGCACGTCGCTTCCGTGCAATTGCGCTGGAAGAGCGTAACGGCGCGCTACTCATCGGCATGACCGACCCGACGGATCTCTTTGCATTTGACGAGATCTCGCGCATCCTCAAGCGGGATATCGACGTGGCCGTGGTCACCGAAGGCCAATTGCTCGAAACAATCGACCGTGTCTATCGCCGCACCGATGAGATCAGTGGTTTGGCGCGGGAGATTTCCGAAGACTTGGGCGAGGGCTACATCGACTTTGGCGCCCTGAGCGACACGGTCGGTACTGAAGAAGCGCCTGTAGTGAAGCTTTTGCAGACGATGTTCGAAGACGCGGCACAGGTTGGTGCTTCAGACGTTCACATCGAACCTCAGGAGACGCGCTTGCAGATCCGCTTCCGTATTGACGGTGCGCTGCACTTGCAAACCGAAGCAGATAGCAAGATCGCCGGTTCGATTGCATTACGCCTAAAGTTGATGTCGGGATTAGATATCTCTGAGAAGCGTTTGCCACAAGACGGACGCTTCAACATTCGTGTGCGTGAGCAAGCGGTTGACGTGCGTATCTCTACCATGCCTACGCAATACGGCGAATCGGTTGTCATGCGTCTGCTCAACCAGAGCGGTAGTTTCTTGACGCTCGACAAGTTGGGTATGCCGCCCGAAATGTTGAAACGCTTCCGCGAGATCATTCGGGGCAGTAACGGTATGGTGTTGGTTACGGGGCCAACTGGTTCAGGTAAAACCACCACCCTTTACGCAGGCTTGGCTGAGATCAACACGGTGGATCAAAAAATCATCACCGTGGAAGATCCTGTCGAATATCGCTTGCCTGGTATCAATCAGGTGCAGGTGAACGAAAAGATCGAACTTACCTTCTCCAAGGTGTTGCGCTCCGCTTTGCGTCAAGACCCAGATGTCATCCTTATCGGTGAGATGCGTGACTCGGAAACCGCGCAGATCGGTATGCGCGCCGCGATGACGGGTCACTTGGTTTTCTCCACCCTCCACACGCGCGACTCTGCAGGTACCTTGTTCCGCTTGGTAGATATGAACGTCCCGAAATACATGGTGGCCTCTTCGGTGCAAGCCGTATTGGCACAGCGACTGTTGCGCCGTGTGTGCGAAAGTTGCAGCGAAGTGCATCACCCCACACCGCAGGAAGTCGAGTGGCTAGAGGCTGAAGGTGTGGCACGTGGTGAATGGGGAACCCTGATGCATGGACGTGGCTGCTCACACTGCAATGGCACGGGCTATCACGGCCGTATGGGTGTCTATGAGATGTTGGAGATGAACCAGGCGCTAGTGGATGCTGCCGCCCACGAAGACAACACACACTTCATGCAGGCTGCGCGTAACTATCTCAAGGGGAAAACCTTGGTTGATGCCGCTTTGAATGAAATGAAATTAGGCCACACCAGCATTGCAGAAGTGATGCGAATCAGCAATCAGGTTGAGGATTAAGCGTGCCGGTCTTCACATATAAAGGCCGTAGCGGTCGCGGCGATCTGGTGCAAGGTTCATTGGAAGGTTCCGATAGCAGTGCCATTGCCGATCAGCTGATCAATACCGGCATCACCCCCATCGAAATCAAAGCGTCACGTAGTAGTCATCCCAAAACAGAAGGCCCTAGCTTGTGGCAGCGATTGTCACAGGACAAGAGCGTCGATCCGCTCGAGGTGATGCTGTTCTCGCGCCAGATGTACACCTTGCTCAAGGCAGGTGTGCCTATCATGCGCGCTTTGGCTGGGCTGCAAGAATCAACCCAAAATCAGTTGTTTGCCACAATGATTCAAGACCTGCGCGAAAGCTTAGATAGTGGTCGTGAGTTATCCACGGCGATGCGCCGCCATCCCAAAGTCTTTTCCCATTTCTACGTGAGTATGGTGCAGGTGGGTGAGATGACGGGCATGCTGGATCAGACTTTCTTGAGGTTATACGAGCATCTCGAATTCGAAAAAGACATGCGCGAGCGTATCAAGTCCGCGCTCCGATATCCGACTTTCGTCGTGATCGCGATGGCGATCGCTTTGGTCATCGTGAATCTGTTTGTGATTCCCGCTTTTGCTAAAGTATTTGAAGGTTTTCATACCGAGCTGCCGATGATGACCAAGGTGTTGCTTGGTTTTTCTCACTTCATGGTGGCGAGTTGGCCTGTTTTGTTAGCGGCGCTGATTGGTGCTGTAGTCGGATTCCGTTCTTGGGTCAACACGGTGGATGGGCGCTACAAATGGGATCGTTACAAATTCCAACTGCCAATTGCGGGGCCCATCATCAAAAAAGCCACATTGGCTCGTTTTGCTCGCAGCTTGGCACTGTCCTTCAAGAGTGGCATCCCCATCGTGCAGGCACTCAACACAGTCGGCATGGTGGTGGATAACGAATTCATGCGCAGCAAAGTGGAGCAGATGCGTGACGGTGTGGAGCGCGGCGAAAGTATCTTGCGAACTGCCCATGCCACGGGCGTATTCAATCCAACCGTGATGCAGATGATTGCCGTCGGTGAAGAGACGGGAGATATGGATGGCTTGATGTTCGAAGTGGCGGGCATGTACGAACGCGATGTCGAATATGAGGTCAAAAATCTCAGCGCTCAAATCGAGCCTATTATGATTGTCGGCTTGGGGGCGATGGTGCTGGTACTTGCGCTGGGTATCTTCTTGCCAATGTGGGACTTGGGTAAGGCGGCCTTGCACAGATGATGAAGCAGCGCGGCTTTACCCTCATTGAGCTCATCGTCGTTATCGTCATCATCGTGGTATTAGCGGGGCTCTTTCTCGAGCGCGTGCCGTTTTATCAAGCCCAAGCAGAAAAGGCAGCCATGCAACAAGTGGAAGGTGCGCTACAAAGCGCGCTAGTCTTGCGTTACGGTGCATTGATGACGCGCGGTGCCGCGAATGAAAAAGAGTTGAGCATATTGGTCACAGACAACCCCATCACGTGGTTGCAAAAGATGCCGCCGAATTACAAAGGAGAGTATTACGACCCTAGTCCGCGCTCTGTCGCGCCAGGTAATTGGATGTTCGATCTCAAATCGCGCGAGATGATCTACGTCGTGGATCACGCTGATTATTTCAAAGCAGGCAAAGATGGTCAGCCGTGGATCCGTTTCCATGTGCATGTGGATTATGAAAAGATGCTAGGGCGACCAGAGGCGGGCAAAGAGTTGGTGTCCACTTTGTTCGAACCCACCGAGCCTTACCACTGGATAGAGTGAGCATGCACCCCATCATTCAGACTTGGCTGTTCCAATCCGCCGTGATCTTTATCATCATGGGTAGCGTGGCAGGATTGCTGATTGGTGCGCTATTGGTGTTTCGACCTCAGCAATTTCAAGTGATCAGCGCAATACTCAACCGCTGGATATCCACGCGCACTTTTGATAAAGCCTTAGAAAGCAGTTTCTCGATAGATCCTTGGTTATATCGCTACCGCCGTGTTACGGGGGCGCTGATCTTGCTGGGGGCATTGTTTGTCTTGTTCTATTTCACCGTTCGATTAGATAGGGCGGCCACCATAGAAGGACTGGCTAAGCATTTTCACTACTATCCCTCGATCGTGAGTGGTTTGCTCGATGCGTTGGTGTTGAGCTCACTGCTGGGGGCGCTGTGCGCCATTTTCGTAGCGCTGTGTTTGATTTTCCGTCCCAGCCTCTTACGAGGCTTTGAAGAGAGTGCGAACCAGTGGTTGTCCCTTCGCAAAGCACTCAAACCCATGGAGATACCACGTGACAACATGGATAGATATGTTCAACGCTATACCCGCCAAGTCGGTATCTTTCTGTTATTGGGTAGCCTTTATACCCTAGTGTTGCTGGCCTATTGGATGACGCGCATTGGTTAAATGCAGGTCTACCGTTCGTCGAAAATCACTTACCGTTCGTGGAATTTTGGTAATAAAAGCTTGCTAACCCCGTGTTTATTCGATTACATTCACACCCGCTTGTGGTGCGGCATCGCTGCGGTGGTGTTTGAAACAGGCGATCAAATGAAACTAACGGGGCTGCGGCCTCACTAAACTCTAGGAGAGTGACATGAAGAAACAACAAGGTTTTACACTGATCGAATTAATCGTCGTTATCGTGATTTTGGGTATCTTGGCTGCGACGGCAATGCCCAAATTTTTGGATATTACAAACAGCGCGCGAGTTGCATCGTTGACTGGCGTTGCAGGATCAATGAACTCGGCCGCCAATCTTGCGCATGCCGCTCAGCTAGTTGCGGGGTCGGCTTCCAACGTAGGTGCAGCTTTGGGTGGAGCTACGATTACTATGGCCAATGGTTATCCTACTGCTGATGCTGCAGGCATTATCGCTGCTGCTGGCATTGATACTGCTCAGTGGACAGTTACTGGTGCTACTGTACAAATGAAGAATGGGGCGTCGGCAACATGCCAAGTTAGTTATGCGGCGTCCGTGGCTGGCGCGCTACCAGTTGTTACAACCACATCAACTGGTTGCTAATCTGAGTTAAGTGTTTAAAGAAACCAGAGAGATTGAAGGGGGCGGGCTCGAATTAAAAACAGCCAACCCTTTAGCCTCAGCTCACCGAGGTTGAACAATTCGCAGTATTGAACAAAGGGGGCTTCGGCCCCCTTTGTTTTTCTAGCGGGTTGGATGCTTTGGTACAATGCGCCTCGTTTTGTAAACGGCTTCAGAAAGCAATCATCAATGCATATAAGTTCCGCACCTATCGAAGTGACTAAGCAAGAGGTCCAACTGGATTTTGGCACTCGGGTGAGTGAGCGTTCGAGGAGCGTGCAGAAAAAAGATCAACAGGGCTTCACGCTGGTGGAGCTAATTACGGTGATGGTCATCGTTGGCATTTTGGCGGTAGCTGTACTGCCCCGATTTTTCACTGTGAGTGATTTCGAGGATCGCGGTAGCGCCGATCAGGTGAAATCCCTATTGCGCTTTGCGCAGAAGACTGCGATTGCGCAGCACCGCAATATCTCCGTTGCAATTTCCGGCGGTGCAGCATCGCCGAATTGCACTACGACCCTCGCGAGCGCGAGCCCAGAATTGACATGCCAAGTGAAGTCGATGGTGACACCTGCCGCAGGAACATACACCTTCAATGCTTTGGGCCAGCGCACTTCAGCAACAGGCGCTATCACGCTAGGCGGCACGACCATCACCATCGAGGCGGAGACAGGTTATGTACATTAAGCAACCAAGTTGGATGCAACGCGGCATTAGCCTCATAGAGCTCATCATTTTCATTGTCATCATCAGCGTAGCGTTGACGGGAATCTTGCTGGTGATGAATCAAACTACAGCCCATAGTGCTGATCCCATTCTACGCAAGCAGGCGTTGGCAATCGCTGAGTCAATATTGGAGGAGGTGGAATTGATGCCTTTCACCTATTGTGATCCTAATGATGCGAGTGCCGTAACGGCAACTTCCACAGCCGGTTGTACCACGCTCGAGTCGCTTGGTGCAGAAGGTGGCGAGACGCGTTACTCAGCTACGACCCCATTCGATAACGTCAATGACTATCACAATTTTTCGATGGCGGCGGGTAGCATCATGGACATTACGAATGCGAATACGGGCTTGACTGGTTACACCCTTAAACCAATCGCTGTCACGCCAGTAGATTTTGGAGGGATTGGAGGGATCACGCTGGCGAGTGGGGACGCCGTGCTCATCACGGTGACGGTTACCGATCCAGCGGGGAATGACATTGTAGTGGATGGTATCCGCACACGTTACGCACCACGGAGTGTTCCATGATGAACAAGAATAAAGGATTCACGCTGGTTGAAATGATCGTGGTCATTGTGATAACTGGCATTATTGGTGGAGTCGTTGCCATGTTTATTAAGGCGCCGGTCCAAGGTTATGTGGACAGTGCTCGGCGTGCCGAGTTGACGGATATTGCAGACACTGCTTTTCGCCGTATTGCGCGTGACTTGAGATTGGCGCTACCCAACAGTGTGCGACTCAGAGGTACGTGTGACGGCACATCAACGTGTTATCTTGAATTTATCCCAACGATTGGCGGGGGGCGTTATCGTTCCGATGCGGGTGTAGGTACATTGTGCGGTGGATCTGCGGGTGGGGACGCACTTTCTTTTACCGCCGCTGACACCTGCTTTGAAGTTTTTGGCCCAATGCCGACGGTGGCGACTGGGGATCAGGTTGTGGTGTACAACACTGGGCAGGTCGGCGCAGATGCGTATGTTGGCAATAACCGTCGAGAGGTTGGGACTCCGGTGGGAGCACATACCATTCCGCTCATCTCAACCGCAGCGTTTCCTGTGGATTCTTGCGTTACGGATTTAATCGGAAATGTGGTTGGAGGGTGCCGGTTCCAAGTGGTGCAAACACCGGTGACTTATGAATGCAACGCGACTGCAGGCACGCTGACGCGGTGGCAGGGATATCCGATACAAGCCATTCAGCCAGTGGCATCACCAGGCGGTACGACAGCTCTTTTAGCTAGCAGGGTGTCATTTTGTACTTTCACTTATGGCGTTGTATCGCAAAGCTCGGGTATGGTGACGATGCGATTGACGATTACTGAACAGGGTGAATCTGTCAGTCTATATAACGCTGCTCATGTGAACAATTTGCCATGAAGAAAATACAACACGGTTTCAGTATTATCACCGCCATTTTTTTGTTGGTGGTTTTGGGTTTTCTGGGGGTTGCAATGGTCTCATTTTCAACTTCGCAGCATGAGAGTTCTGCGATGGATGTGATGGGGGTGCGGGCTTATCAAGCGGCAAGAGCAGGCATTGAATGGGGGGCGTATCAAGTGCTTCCCAATTCGGCTGCTGCTTTTGCAACAGCTTGCAGGTTGGGAGCTCACTCAAACACTTTGCCTGCGAACACATTGGGAGGCACTTTGAATGGTTTTTCTGTTGTCGTTACTTGTCAGTCACCGCCACCATATAGCGATTTAAGTGCGGCTTCGGGTGTGGTGAGAGTGTACGACTTGACCGCTACGGCGAACCAAGGGGTGGTTGAGCGCCAAATCAGAGTAAGTATTGCACAGTGATTTTGTGTGCGGGGGGCGTCGATATCCTCTGTCTAAAGTTCGTCACTAATATGACGATAATGCGTGAAGATTGGTTTAAATCGCTGATACTGCGGAGGCTTGGTGCTGGCATGAACTATGCTGATAGGTTCCAATACCAATAGGATTTAAGTTGAGTTTGATTTATGTGCGCGAATAGCGTGGAGAACTAAATATGAGCAAGCAAATGAAAAAATGGTTAGGTGTGTTGGGTATGTCGTTATTGATGGCCCAGAGCACTTGGGCGGCCGTTTGTACGGTGAACAATGGGCTCATCGTTCCGCCAAATGCCGACATTCAGCTCAATGGAGTTGCGGGCGTGCCGGGCTTGGTTATTGGGGTCGGAGAGCCAGATTGTAAAATCGCTCCCGTGCCCGCAGGTTGCAATAAAAACCAAGGCGTTGCTTATGTAAATGGTGTCGCTACAGCATTACCTGGTAATACCGCGCAACTAAATGCGGTCAGTGTGGCAAGTACTACGTATGCAGTCGCTGTGGGTGACAACAAGAATGGCATGCCAGTAGCGCTAGTGCAGTTTAACGGTACGACTTGGACGGCTATGCCTATAACCGGTACCGCGCCTGTTGCTGATGCAAACGGTGTTAAAACCTACGGACCGAACCAAACCTATGTGGTTGGAGATGGTGGTATCTATTTTTTCAACGGCACAACTTGGACGCGTCAGTTGAGCATTGGTAGTGTGCCCAATTTAAATGGGCAAAATGCTGGAAAATTTGAAGCCATTTGGGGGGATGCTACTTATGTGTATGCGTTGGCAGACAACGGTGCGCTATATCAAAAAGTGATCGCTACTCCGCCAACAGTTTGGACGCGCATGACGGCAACTTATCCTGCGGGTTCAAATAGAGCTGACTTCCAAGCCATAACAGGGGATGCGGCAGGTAACGTTTATGTCGCAGGGCAAGACAACAATAACAAGGGCTTTGTTTATCAGTACAACCCAGTTAGCAATATTTGGACGAGTCTAATCTCTCAGACCAATATGGATCTGAACGGTATTGCCATCAATCCAGTGAATGGTGCGATCACTGCGGTGGGCGATAATGGTGCAACGCTCACATCGGGGCCTAATGGTGCAGCTCCTTGGACAGCAGTGCCTGAGGTGAACAACACAAACGATATTAATGGTGTCTATATTGCGCCGAATGGCACGACGTACATGTCAGGGCAAACGGCTGTGGGGTGCACACCCACTACAGCAGGACCGCATCACATTGAAATTCAACATACAGGCAGTGGCCTTACATGTTCACCCTCGACAATAACTATACGAGCATGCGCTGATGCCACTTGCGCCACGCTGTATACAGGAGGGGGGCTGACGGTTACGCCTACGCCTGCTGGTGCGGCGATTGTGATTGGTGCAACGGGTACGGCAACTACGACCGTGCAACAGTCAACTGCGGGCGTGGCAACTTTGGGGGCTACTGCCAATCCCACTGCGGCAGCAGCTACTACCTGCTTGAACACGCTGACTAATACCGCAAGTTGCGCGATGACATTCAGTAATGCAGGCTTCGTGGTGACAGTGCCTAATCACACTTCTTGTACAGCCGCCACGGCAACCATTGAGGCGGTACAAACAGGTGGTACGGGACGTTGTGTGCCTGCTTATCAAAATGTGACGCAACCCGTAAATCTTAGCTTCTCATATACCTCCCCAGTTACAGGTACGCAGTCGATCAATGTGCTGTCAGGCTCTGACCTCACTACCGTAACAACCACTGCTACACAACATCAATTGCCGTTCGATGTTAACGGAACTGCAACGCTTGGTTTGAGTTATGCCGATGCCGGCCAGCTGACGTTAACGGCTAGTGGCACTGCACCAACGGGCGCGGCAATGACTGGCAGCGGTGTATTTATTGCTGCGCCGGCTAGTTTTGTGTTCAGTGGCATACCTGCCGCTCCTCTTACGGCGGGTTCGCCGTTCAATGTTACGCTGACCGCGATGAATGCTTGTGCCACGCCAGCGGCAACGCCCAACTTCAATGGCACAGTGACGCTTACGTCCGCCAATCCGCAGCCTGCATTAGGAAATGCCACGGCGATCAGTTCTGCTGCATCGACTTTCACAGCGGGTGCGTCCAGTACGAATCTGACTTGGAACGAAGTTGGGACGATAGATTTGAGCGCCAGTATGAGCAGTTATCTGACTTGGACGTTGCCAGCGGCAGTCACTGGTTCGCAAGCCAGCGTAGGGCGCTTTCATCCCGCATATTTTGTGACAACTGTAACGCCAGCATGCGGAACCTTCTCTTATGCAGGCTCGGTTGCGCCGGCTAAAGCAGGGCAACCTTTTAGTGTCACTGCAACTGCTTATTCTGCATCTGGCAATATCACCAAGAATTATGCAGGTGCAGCGAATGCCTATCTCACCACGCTCTCCAATGCGGGCGATTCGACGGGTTTTGCCGGCAACACTATCGCGGCGGCAGATTTTTTGAATGGGGTTGGCTCTGCCAGTGCGGTAACTTATGCGGTTGCTACTCCAGAAACCGCACCTGTTTCATTGACGCTGCGTGCTACGAATACCGATTCGGTGAGTTCTGCGGGACATGACGCTGCCACACAAATTCGTAGCGGAAGAGCGCGTTTGACTAATGCCTATGGATCGCAACTATTGGATTTAAGCTTGCCATTCACTGCGCAGTACTACAACGGTTCTAAATGGGATCTGAATGCTGCGGATGGCTGCACTGTCGCTACGATTGGCGCGTTGACGTTACAACCTAGTGCTACTCCTGTAGCAAAGAGCTTTAATTCGCCATTTAAAAGCGGACAAGGAGGTTTGAATCTTGTAAAGCCAATGGCAAATGGTGTTGTGACAGTTTCGCCAACGGTTGATATCTGGATGCACTACGGTTGGGTAGGTGGCGCTCTCTCTGGCCCTACAGCGCAAGCAACTTTCGGGATATACAAGGGGGCGAACGAGTTCATCTACCTGCGTGAGGCATATTAATTCGACGAATTTTCGACAGTATCGGAGCGTGCTATCCAAACAAGATTTAGCGAACGATGGCGATATTCCGTCTCAAGATGATGGAATATCGCCGCAATGAAAACAAATAATCCCTTGACAGCAATGGGTTAGTAAATTAAGTTCACGCCAATTATGGGATTACCACAGTTTTTATCTATGTTTAACCGAAGCAACCGCGATGCCGGTTGGGTGTCGGTGTCCCTAGGAAATAAAGGTGTCTACGTAGCTCAGGCAAAATACGTGGGCGCGCGTCCGCAAGTGACGCGATGTGCGTTCTATCCTGCCAGTGAAGTGAATTCCGCTACGCTAGAAAAAATCCGTAGAGAAGCGCAGCTCGAAGATGGACGCTTTACTACCGTGCTCGGATCGAATGAATATCAATTGATGATGGTCGAAGCGCCTAGTGTGCCGGTGGATGAGTTGAAGACGGCCATTCGTTGGAAGATCAAAGACTCGCTCAACTTTCACATCGATGATGCAACCATTGATGTCCTGCAGATTCCCACGAACAAATACGGTGGTGACCGTCCTCAGTCCTTGTATGCGATAGCGGCTTCCAATGAAACGATTCGTAAGCGCATCGCACTTTTTGAAAAAGCTAAATTTGATCTGTCGGTGATTGATATTGCAGAGATGGCACAGCGCAATATCGCGGCTTTGTATGAAACAGAAGGGCGCGGCTTGGCCTTACTAGCGTTTGATGATGAAGGTGGTCTGTTGACGATGACCTGTGATGGGGAATTGTTCTTGGCAAGGCGTATCGATATCACACTGGGTCAATTGACGGACGCTGATGAAAGTCTGCGTCAGCAATACCAAGATCGAGTTGAGTTGGAAGTGCAACGCTCACTCGATTATTTCGATCGTCAGTTCCATCACATCCCAGTTGAACGAATGCTGGTATCTGCGCCTGCGGAATTGGGCTTGGTTCCTGTGCTGGCTGCGAATCTAGGCATCTCTGTCGAACCGCTGGTTTTGGCGGATGGTATGGATATCATCGGCGTTCCAGAGCTGGCGGATAGCGAGTACGCCAGTTATGCCTTGCATGCGTTGGGTGCGGCTTTGCGTCTAGAGAAGAAGGCGCTATGAGCCAGCAGATCAATCTCTTTAATCCGATCTTCCTCAAGCAGAAGAAATATTTTTCTGTCACGACGATGTTGCAGGCGCTCGGGCTAATCGTGTTGGGTTCGATGTTGTTCTATGGCTACGCTTGGTATCAAGTGCAGCAATTGGCAAAACAAACTCAGGAAATGACGAAGCGCTACGAAGCGGAACAGAAGCGTTTGGTCAATTATGCAAATGAGTTTTCTCCGCAACGATCAGCGCAGATGCTGAACGACGAATTGCAAGCGATTGAAGCTCAGGCAGCTGCGCAAGGAAGTTTGCTTAATACACTGAGAAGTGGTGCGATCGGTAATACGCAGGGATATTCGGAATACATGCGTGCATTTTCTCGCCAATCGGTGACCGGCTTGTGGCTGACTGGATTCGACATCAATGGTGATGGCTCGCAAATGACCTTGCAGGGAGCGGCGACTGGGCCGCAGTTGTTGCCGGCGTATATTCAGCGCTTGAAACAAGAGTCGGTGATGCGCGGGAAATCATTCGCTACGCTACGGATGAACCAACCTAAAGCGGTGACCGACAAGCCATCATCCGCACGCAGCTATGTAGAGTTCAGCTTGCAATCGACTCCCGCCGAAGGAGGCGCCAAGTGATGAAAGAGAAGCTAGCTCAGGCCATTGCCAAAGTAGATGGCATGTCTTTACGCGAACGTGCACTGATCTTTGCAGCGGCTGCGTTCGCCGTTGTATCTT
>PNNY01000022.1 GCA_013824485.1 Sideroxydans sp. | reverse complement strand
AAAAGACCCCGCCCAAAAGGCGGGGTCTTTTGCTTTGTGGAATTGGAAATAGACCTGTTTGAGCGAAGTGACAAGACGCTCGCGTTGCGAGCTTCTTGCGGTGAAGGCTAACTTCGCTTGCGAAGTTAAGTCCCAACGGGACGGCCATAAGAAAAGTAGGTCATCAGCCCCACGTCATTTCCTCGTGATGGCTTTGTTGTTTGTGTCGGAACAAAATCCGACTCGTTTATAATCGGCAAATTGAAATCATCGGTGGACGACATGAATAAATATCTTAAATACGGTCTGTATTCAGTTGGCGGTTTGGTCGCGCTATTCGCAGCTGCGCTGACCTATATCGCACTCACATTTGACCCGAATACCTACAAACCGCAGATCATTCAATCTGTGAAAGACAGCAAACAGCGAACGCTGAAGTTGGACGGTGAGATCAAGCTATTCTTCTTCCCGAGCATCGGCGCTCGTCTTGGTCAGGTAGCTCTATCTGAATTTAAAAGCGATAAAGAATTTGCTTCCATCGGTGAAGCGCGCGTGTCGCTTGCTTTCATGCCGCTCCTTGCCAAGCAAGTCGTTGTGGACGAGGTGCTATTGAGTGGCGTGAAGGCACAAGTCATCAAACACAAAGACGGCACAACCAATCTGGATGATCTTTTGAGTAAGAGTGCCGAGCCAGAACAACCGAAGGAAGCCTCGGCCCCGATCAAATTCGATATCGCCTCGATACGAATCGATGATACTGAGTTCAGCTATCTTGATGAGATGACGGGTGCTCAGTACAGCGTCAAAGACTTGAGCTTGTACACAGGGCGTATCGCCAATGGGAAACCGAGCAAGATTGAATTTGCAGCGCACATCCTTGCGAATCAACCTAAGGTGGACGTCACCACGCAACTGAAAACGACACTCACATTCGATTTGGAAAAAGGTGTTTATGAGGTGCAAGGATTGGACTTGCAAGCAAAGGGCGCAGTGCTTGATATCAACAATCTAGCAGTGAAGCTTGGGTTGGATGCGAATGCAAATCTAGGTGAACAGAGCTATGTGGGCAAGAAATTGGTGTTCACAGCAAGCGGCACTAAGGGGAAGGACAAATTCGATGCAAAACTAAACGCGCCTGCATTGAGCCTGCTGAAGAACGATATCACAGTGGATGGCGTGATGCTGAATGCACAGTTGGATGCGGCGTTCGGTAAAGTCGTTGCATCGTTGTCTTTGCCATCCGTGAAAGGTGATGCTGAGAAATTCAAGCTAAGTGATCTCACTATCAATGTGGATGTGACGCAGCCTGAACAAGCTTTCAAGTTAAAACTCTCTACGCCCATCGCAGCAAATTTGAAGACACAGCAGTTCAATCTTTCCGACCTCGTCATTGCAGTGAATGCGACAGGCGACAAGCTACCAGGCAAGAGTGTCAGCAGTGAGTTGAAGGGGAGCGTGCAAGCTGACTTAGGACGTCAAAGTATCCAAGCGAATTTGGCGGGCGGTTTGTTGCAAAGCCAGATCAAGGCCAAGTTTGGAGTCACCAACTTCGCAAAACCATCAATCCGCTACGACTTGGAGGTCGACCAGTTCGATGCAGACCTTTACCTCCCCAAGAGTGCTGAAGCGAAAGTTGAAAAGACAGCTGAGCCAGAGCAGCCGTTCGATCTATCAGCCTTGAAGCCACTCAATATCGAGGGCAGTTTGCGCGTGGGCTCACTCAAGGCCGCTAATGTGAAAGTGAAACAGCTGCGTGTAGATGTTAAAGCGAAAGATGGCATCGTGAAGGTCGCTCCATTCTCTGCCAATCTATACAACGGCAGCATCGCAAGCGATATCTCGGTAGATGCAGGCAAGGCGCAACCAGCCTTTGCGGTGAATGCTAAGCTGAACGGCATCGAGATCGGCCCTCTGCTACAGGATGCGCTGGAGATGGATTTCGTCAACGGAAAAGGTTCAGTCGGTATCAACGTCACGACGCAAGGCGATAGGGTGAGCGTGTTGAAGAAGGCATTGAACGGTACGTTGAGTGTCAATCTTGCGGATGGTGCGGTGAAGGGGATCAACCTCGCTAAGAGTGCGCGCGATATGGGAAAGGGCGGCGACAAGACGCAAGGTACGAACACTGCTGAGCAGACCGACTTCAGTGAATTGAAGGCGACGTTCAAAATAGTGAATGGTGTTGCCCATAACGAAGACCTTTCGATGAAATCTCCGTTCGTACGCGTGGGCGGTAAAGGTGACATCAACGTTGGCAACGACAGCCTCGACTATCTCGTCAAAGCCACGCTTGCGGGTACTGCCGAAGGACAGGGTGGTAAGGATGATGTCGGCGGTCTGACCATCCCTGTTCGCTTGAGTGGTCCGTTCACGGATTTGAAATTCAAGCTCGATTTTGGAGCTGCAGTTTCTGAGCAAGCAAAGCAACAGGCTGCAGCGGCCGTCGATGCCGCCAAACAGAAAGCCGTTGCCGCTGCTGATGCAGCCAAGGCTGAAGCAGATGCTGCCAAGCTTAAAGCTCAGCAAGCAGTTGATGCACAAAAGGCTGCAGCAAAAGCAAAGGCGGAAGCTGATCTGAAAAAAGGCTTGGGCGGTCTGTTCAAATGATCGTGATGGGATACGAGCGAATCTCGCAACGATGACTTCGTTCGCTTCTCGTCTCATCGCTTGGCAACGCATACATGGCCGTCACGATCTACCGTGGCAGGAGCAAGATGCCTATCGCGTTTGGCTTTCTGAGATCATGTTGCAGCAAACGCAGGTCGCTACGGTCATTCCCTACTTTCAACGCTTCATCACCGCGTTTCCTACCATCACAGTACTCGCAGCCGCCAGTGAAGATGAAGTGCTCGCGCATTGGAGTGGACTAGGCTACTACGCTCGTGGTCGCAATCTACATAAAGCTGCACGTCTCATCGTCGAGCGCTTCAACGGCCAATTTCCAAATAACTTCGACGACATCATCGCGCTACCCGGCATCGGTCGCTCTACCGCTGCGGCCGTGTGCGCACTTGCCTTCCATCAACATCGCGCGATATTGGATGGCAATGTGAAGCGAGTGTTGGCAAGGCATCGAGGTATCGAAGGGTGGGCAGGTAACAAACAAGTCGAAGAGCGGCTTTGGCGAGAGGCTGATGTCCTACTGCCAAATGATGACGTAGCGATCTATACGCAATCCTTGATGGATATGGGCGCCACCGTCTGCACACGCAGCAGACCGAAATGTGTCTTGTGTCCGGTGCAAGCTGACTGCATCGCATTACAAACAGATCGCATCAATACGCTCCCTACATCAAGGCCGAAGAAGGCCGTGCCAGAAAGACATGCAACCTTTCTGCTACTCATGCATGGCAACGACATCCTATTGGAGAAGCGTCCTAGTAGTGGAATATGGGGGGGGCTGTGGTGTCCACCACAATTCGATGGTGAGGATGCTGCGAGGGATTGGTTTGTAAGCAGTGGGATGCAAGCGAGTGAAGGTGGAAAATTGGAGACTTTCACTCATGTCTTCACTCATTTCAAATTGCACATCACCCCCTTGAAGATCCAGCTTGAACGAAAACCTGTGAGGGCGATGCAAGCGGGGAGTGTTTGGCTGGATGTGGGTGAGGCGCTAGGAGCGGCGATACCGACACCAGTGAGGTTGATGTTGGAGAAGCTCGGATAAGGCAGAGTTACATCACGCTCCCCACTTCTGCATGAGTGTCTGTTCCACCCCTAGATGGTCGAGTATGCGCGCCACCACAAAATCCACAATATCTTGCACGCTCTGCGGATGATGATAGAAGCCGGGATTCGGCGGCATGATCACCGCACCCGCATGGGATAGCTTCAGCATGTTCTCAAGATGGATAGCGGAGAACGGCATCTCGCGAGGGGCGAGGATCAGTGTGCGTTTTTCTTTGAGCATCACGTCGGCGGCGCGGCAGATGAGGTCGTCGCTGATACCTCCTGCGATCTTGCCCAGCGTGCCCATGGTGCAAGGGCACACCACCATTGCGTCACCGGGGTTGGAGCCAGAGGCCATCGGCGCATACCAATCTTGGATGCCGAACACTTTTAATTCACCGCTGAATTTTCCGAAGCGTTCAGTGAACATTTGTTCCGCATCTTGTGGGCGGGTGGGGAGTGTGAAATCCAGTTCCTGCTTGGCGACGATCTGCGCTGCTTGCGTGTAGACGAGATGAACGCGCTGGCCGCTTTGCAGAAGCGTCTCTAAAAGGCGCATGCCGTAAGGTAGTCCAGATGCGCCAGTGAGTGCTAACGTTATCGTTTTCATGCTTGTCGTTCCGTGTCAGGTTTTGCGACATTATCCATGAATCGCGCCGCTATCAATCCATTCACTGTACCGAACACCAGCGCAGCGGTGGCGAAGATGGGAATGAGATAGGCGATGCCGCTGTGTGGGATGAGCCATAGATAGACCACCATCATCTGTCCTGCGATGTGGGCGAAGGCAGCGAGGATGCTGTGTGTCAACGCGCCAAACCAGCGTTGGGGTAAGTGCATGCTTACTGCAAGCATGGCAAGGCTGCAAAGTGCTCCGCTCAGGCTTAAGAAGAAACCCGGAGCGAGGAAGTTTCCGAACAGCAGGCTTCCGGCAACCACTCTCAATAACGACACCCATGCCGCTGCACGCCAGCCGTAACGCGCCAATACGATGAGGGTGATGATATTGGCGAGTCCTGGCTTTACGCCGGGGAGTGGTGAGGGAATCGCGCTCTCCAACACAGTCAGGCCCAGCGCCACGGCCGCCATCTTCGCGATGTGGTGGTCTTCAGTGGTGGTGGCTAACTTAATAGTTGAGGCTGTCATATTTCTTTGCACTGCCCGTCAGTTCGACGCTCACTTCATTAGGCAAACAGATCGCAATCTCTCCCGCCTGTTGTAGCCAACCTTGGCGCACGCAATATTGTCGGGGGCTGGGATCGCTGGTGATGCGAGCTTTGCGTTTTTCGATGGTGATGATGCTGGTGCCGAGCGGTCCGGGAACTTCAATTTGCAAATCGCGAGAGAGCGGTACTTCTTTGAAAATCTTGCCGCCACTGCGGATGATAGCGCGGTCGGCGAGTTCACCGTTCCAGAGTTTAAGCGTGAGTAGGATGACGCAAGAACAGCCGAGCAACAGTGTCAGCCAATCACCCGCTTTGAGTGATGAGCGGAACGACTCATACGAGCTCACGATGGCGCACCAACACCTGTTGCTGTGAAGCGAAATGGCGTGAGAGTCGTTCAGCGAGGTAGACCGAGCGATGTTGTCCGCCAGTGCAACCGATGGCGACCGTCAGGTAGCTGCGATTGTCTGCGATGTAACTGGGCAACCAATTCTCGACGAAGGAGCAGACGTCGTCGAACATCTTTTGTGCAAGCGGTGTCTCTTCCAAAAAGTGGATCACAGGCGCATCACGTCCGGTGAGTGGGCGCAACTCAGGATCGTAATGGGGGTTGGGCAGACAACGCACATCAAACACCAAGTCTGCATCGAGCGGGATGCCATGTTTGAACCCAAACGATTGGAACAGCAAAGTGAGGCGAGCACGGTCGAGACGAATGAAATCTTTCACCCATGCGCGCAAAGCACTGGCACCTAGCTCAGTCGTGTCGATGTGGTGTGCTAGTTCCGAAATATCGGCAAGCAGTTCACGCTCATAAGCGACGCACTCAGGTAGTGTGCGCACACCGTCGTTGAGTGGGTGTGCGCGACGAGTCTCAGAGAAACGCTTCACCAAAGTATCCGTCTGAGCATCTAAGAACAATACATGTACATCTACGCCGAAGCGTTTCATCCCAGCGATGTGAGTGGGGAGTTGCTCGACACTAGTGCCGCTACGTACGTCGATGCTCACTGCCATGCGGGTGTAGCCAGCGTTCTGTAGATTATCGATGAGGTCGGTGAGTAACTCGACGGGCAGGTTATCCACACAGTAGAAGCCGGAGTCTTCAAGGGTTTTGAGCGCTACGCTCTTACCAGAGCCAGATAGACCGCTGATCAGAAAGAGTTGCATCGCCTCAATTCCCTAGCAACAACTTTTCTTGGCGGGCGATGAATTCCTGCATGGTGTCGATGCCGCGCTGTTGCAACACGAAATTGCGCGCGGCGGCTTCGACCAAGACGGCAAGGTTGCGTCCAGCCATCACGGGTATCTCTACCTTGCTGATATTGACGCCCATGATCTCTTCGCGTCCCGCCTGCGGCAGGCGTTCTAACTTGGAGAGGTCGTCATGCTGTGGACGATAGAGATGCACGATGAGTTTTAGGCTCTTCTTGCGACGCACCGCAGTCTCGCCGAACATGGTGCGGATATTGAGTACCCCCAAGCCGCGCACCTCCAAGAAATCGCGCAACAATTCTGGGCAGCGACCTTCGAGTGCTTCAGGCGAGATGCGATACAACTCAACGATGTCATCAGCGACTAGGCCATTGCCGCGCGTGATGAGTTCCAATGCCAACTCACTTTTTCCTACACCACTGTCTCCGGTGATCATCACACCGACGCCGAGCACGTCGATGAATACACCGTGTCGTGTGGTGGATTCCGCCAACGCCTTGATCATGTAGTGGCGCACCATCCACATCAAGTGCACGCTACTCAATGGTGAGCGGAACAAGGGCGTATCTGTCTTGTTGGCGAAATCGATCAGCCCCTTAGGAATATCGGCATCGCCCGCAATGATGAGGCAGGAAGGTTTGGCACGCTCCAATTGGGTGAGCGCTGAGGCAAGTTCTGCGGGGGCGAGCGAGTGGAGATAATCAAGTTCCGTGTTGCTCAGCACCTGCACCCAATTCGGGTGGACTAGATTCATGTGGCCGATGAGGCCAAGGTTGGAGGCGTTGACCGTTTCGCTGTCGAGTACGCGGTCTGCACCATCCGCACCCGCGACCCAAGTCAATCCCAAGCGTTCTTGCTTGTCGTCAAAGAGTTTGCGGATGTTGATCTGCGACATGGCGGTCAGGCTTGCCAGTCGTTGAATAGCTTGTGGATCGTTACCGCATCATTCGCGTTCGTCAGTTCATCGCGGAACTTCTGGTCACTGAACATCTGGGCTAATTCACCGAGGATCTGAAGATGCAAGTCGGTCGCGCGTTCAGGCACGAGCAATACAAAAATAAAATTGACGGGTAAGCCATCCGGCGCATCGAAAGGGATGGGCGTCTCCATCTTGACGAAAGCGGCGACGGCATCGCGCAATCCTTTGACGCGACCGTGTGGTATCGCCACGCCTTGTCCTAGTCCCGTCGAACCTAATTTCTCGCGGGCGAACAGACTATCGAACACTTGGCTACGCGCGATGTTCTGCGTGTTCTCGAATAAAATCCCGACGCGTTCGAACACACGTTTCTTGCTGGTTGATTCTGCATCCAGCAGGACGCATTCGGAAGTCAATATCTTGCTGATCAAGCTCATGTTGTCTCACCAAATAAAAACGGGGCAACCGTTCGGTCGCCCCGTATCACTTCATTCTGCTACTTGATGTTTGCCAGAATCGTCATGGCGGCTAGCATTGCGTTTCTCTTTGTGCTTCAGTACTTGACGATCCAAAGAATCAACCAGTGCATCGATCGCGACATACAGATTGGCGTCCTCGGTCTCGGCATGGATGTCTTTGCCGGACAAGTGGACTGTGGCTTCCGCCTTTTGAACCAATTTGTCTACGGACAGGATGACATTGACGTCGATCACGTTGTCGAAATGGCGTTTGACCTTGTCCAGTTTCGTTTGTACATGTTCACGGATGGCTGGAGTGATTTCGAGGTGACGTCCTGTGAGGTTGAGGTTCATGGCCTGCTCCTTTATGGTTAGAGTGATTTACGAAGATTCACCGGGAGGATACTCATAGATTCCCGGTATTTTGCCACGGTACGGCGGGCAACGATAATGCCCTGCTGTGCCAGGATCTCTGACATGCGGCTGTCGGTGAGTGGGTGCTTGGCATCCTCTTCACTGACCATCTGTTTGATGAGCGCACGGATGGCGGTGGATGAACACGCACCGCCAGCTTCGGTAGCTAAGCCGCTGCCGAAGAAATATTTGAATTCATAGATGCCACGCGGCGTGTGCATGAACTTCTGCGTAGTCACACGCGAGATAGTGGATTCGTGCAATTCCAACTGGTCAGCGATCTCACGTAATACCAATGGGCGCATTGCGATGTCGCCATGCTGGAAGAACTGACGCTGACGTTCCACGATGGCTTGTGCTACGCGCAAGATCGTCTCGAAGCGCTGCTGCAGATTCTTGATGAACCAGCGCGCTTCTTGCAGTTGCGTCACCATGCCTTGCGCATTACCGTCGCCGCGTTGTTGCAAGATGTTTGCGTACACCTGATTGAGCCGCAGGCGCGGCATGGCTTCCGGATTCAGGCGTGCGCGCCAGATACCGCCCACACGCTCCACCAACACATCGGGTACTACATAGTCCGCCGCACGTTGCTCGAAAGCCGTGCCAGGTTTGGGTTGCAGATGCACGATGAGGTCTTGCGCGCAACGCAGCGCGTCGTCGTCGCAGTGCAATACCTTCTTGAGCTTGTTGAAGTCGCGCGAGGCGAGTAGGTCGAGATGCTTCGTCACCAGCGCCAAAGCCAAGTCGCGTCCAGGCACATCCTCTGGCATGGCTTGCAGTTGCAGTGCCAAGCACTCGCTCAAGTCGCGCGCACCGATGCCGGGCTCATCCAGATGCTGCAATTGCACGAGTGCGGTCTCAAGGTCGTCCAGCGTGATGTCCAGCTCTTGCGGAAGCAACTCAACGATCTCTTGTAAAGGTTGCGACAGGTAGGCGTTCTCATCCAGCGCATCGATCAACAGACTGATGATCTTCTTGTCGCGTGAATCGAGTTGGCTCATGTTCAACTGCCACATCAGATGCTCGCGCATGCTGGGTCTGTCGGCAGCCACCTCGCCGTATCCTTCGTCCTCATCGTCGGGGCTGGAAGCACTGGAAGAGAATGAAGGCTCGGGCCAATCAGTCTCGCTAGTACGAGTCTCGGTTTCGGGCGCGGCTGTCTCGTTGCTAGTGTTGCTGGAAGTCGTTTCAGAACTACTGCTACCGCTATAGGTCTGGTTGCCGTTATCGTCTTCGCGCTCAAGGAAAGGATTCTCGTCCAGCAGGCGCGCAGTCTCTTGATTGATCTCTAGGGTAGAAAGCTGCAACAACTTGATGGCCTGCTGCAACTGCGGCGTGAGCAGCAGTTGTTGTGATTGCCTAAGTTGGAGAGCTGGTTTCATTACGGATATTTGGTGACGGTCGGCGCTGCTTATAACTTGAAGTGCTCGCCCAGATACACCTTCCTCACGCCCTCATTATAGATGATTTCTTCGGGCTTGCCCTCCGCCATCACTGCCCCCGCGTTGATGATGTAAGCGCGATCGCAAATGCCTAATGTTTCCCGCACGTTATGGTCGGTGATGAGAACGCCGATACCACGTTCTTTAAGAAAACGGATGATTTTTTGGATGTCGATCACCGCGATTGGGTCCACACCAGCGAAAGGTTCGTCTAGCAAAATGAAGCGCGGATCGGTGGCCAGTGCGCGGGCGATTTCCACGCGACGGCGCTCACCTCCAGATAGGCTGATGGCGGGATTGTCACGGATGTGGGTGATGTGCAGATCGTTAAGCAATGCTTCCAGACGCTCCAGCTGTTCTTCAGGCGTATAGCCGTGCAACTCCAAAACAGATTGGATGTTCTGCGTCACCGTCATGCGGCGGAAGATAGAGGCTTCTTGTGGCAAATAGGCCAAGCCAAGTCGCGCACGCCGATGGATGGGTTCGTGGGTGACGTTCTGCCCATCGATGGTGATCTCGCCGCCGTCCGCTGCCACTAAACCAACGATCATGTAGAAGCTGGTGGTCTTGCCAGCGCCATTGGGGCCAAGCAAGCCAACGACCTCGCCGCTATTCACGGAAAGAGAAACATCGTGCACCACGGTACGCGAGCCATAACGCTTCTTGAGTGAGGTCGTGCGTAGTTCACTCATGGTTGTGTCGATTCCGTAGTGGGTGCGCTCAACGAAGGGATCGGCTGGATCACCAAGCCATCTTGCTTGCCTGTTGAGTTTTTTGGCTTGTCGTTCTTGGGTTGGATCACAGCGCGCACGCGATCTTTGTTGCTGGCTTTGTCTCCAGCAACTATCGGTTTTCCGCGCGCTTGGAATATCTCGGTCTTGCTGTTGTAGGTGATGGAGTCGCCCATCACCTCATCCTGCCCACGTTTGACGCGTGCGTTCTTGAAGAAATCCACCTTGTCTGCGCGAGTGTCATATTCGATGCGCTCGCCGAATCCTTCTGCGTATTCATCGGCATCTTCCATCTTCTGGCGGAAGCTGGCGGGCGTGCCCGAGGCAGTCAGATGTTGGTAGCCTTGCTTGTCTTCTACGACCACGATCTTTTCAGCCACGATGCGCAAGGTGCCTTGTGTCAGTTCCACATGCCCTTCGAACGTGCTAGTTTGCTTGGCGTCATCCAATGTCATGCTGTCTGACACAAGGTGCAAGGGCTTGTCGCGATCAGCAGTCTCCGCATGAGCGCCAGTGACGACGCAAACGAGCAGCAGAGCCCTTATTTGGAGGGCAAGATTATTTATTGGCTTCATGATTCGCTTTGACTTGAGATAGTAATTTCACGGTGCGAGTTTGATTGTCGAACAGCATACCGACTGCACTCACGACATTCTTCTTGTCATACATTAAAACAGGATGGTCAGTGTCTGCAGTATTTCGATCAGGGGCGATGTGTAGATAGTCCGTTTCGAAGCGCAACTCATTCAAGGTCTCGGGGGCGGTGCGTGTAATGACCACATCGTCACGCATGAACACATCCTCGTTGTTCTTGCTCAAGGTGCCAAGTTTCGCCGTGATGTTCACAGGAGGCTGATCAGCTTTCAAATTGACAATGCGGGGCATTTGTAAGTGTGTGGTTTCGTCGTCTGAGAAGTGCCACATCCTTTCGGCAGTGAGTGTCGAGCGCGCCACGCCTTGCTTGTCCAGCACGGTCGAAGACAATTTCTCGATGGTGAAATCCACATCATGTTTAGCTTCTTTTGTGAGGGAGGGTAACGGTTGCACCTGCAAGCTCAGCCAATAACTAGCAAGCAACAAACCTAGCAGCGGCAACAGGGGTAGCCAAGAACGTAGTTTGCTGGTGATACGTTGGGTGTTCATCGTTTACTTTAGGTAGGGAGCGAGTTGAGTTGCCAACGTACCCTGTGCTGCCATGATGAGTTCGCACACTTCACGCACCGCACCATGGCCGCCTTCGCGCTGGCTCACATAGTGTGCGTGGTCACGCACCAATTGTGGTGCGGCGGGTACGCTCAAAGCCAGCCCTACACGGAGCATCACAGGCAGATCGATGACGTCATCGCCCATGAAGGCGGACACCTCGGGTTGTAGGTTCAGCTCGGACAATAGCGACTGCATCGCTTCCCATTTATTTTCCACGCCTTGATACAGGCGAGTGATACCCAAATTCTTGGCGCGTAGCTCGACGCACTTCGATTTGCGCCCCGTGATGATCGCGAGTTCCACGCCCGAGGTGCGCAACATCTTCAGACCATGACCATCGAGAGAGTTGAAGCGCTTGAACTCATCCCCAGAATCGGAAAGATAAAGCCCGCCATCGGTGAGTACGCCATCCACGTCGAAAGCGACGAGGCGGATAGGTTTGATCTTGTGGGTGAGAGGCATGTTATGGGTATCGCTTTAGATGACTTTTGCTTTAAGCAAGTCGTGCATGTTCAACGCACCCACGACCTTCTTGCTCGCATCCACCACCAGCAGCTGGCTGATGTTGTATTGCTCCATCAGTTGCACTGCTTCGACCGCAAGGGCATCTGGGCCGATACTGCGCGGTGTGCGCGACATCACCGAGGCGACAGGTGTGGTGCTGAAATCCACTTTCTTTTCTAGCGTGCGACGCAAATCACCATCGGTGTAGATGCCGAGCAAATGATGCTTGGTATCTACGATGGCCGTCATGCCCAAGCCCTTGCGTGAGATCTCCAGCACGGCATCAGCCAGTGTCGCGGTGTCGGGTACGCTAGGGATGCTAGCGTTGGTATGCATCACATCGCGCACATGGGTGAGTAAACGGCGGCCCAAGCTGCCGCCAGGGTGAGAGCGTGCGAAATCGGCCTCGCCAAATCCTTTTGCATCAAGCAGTGCGACAGCGAGTGCGTCACCCAAGGCCAACGCAGCAGTGGTGCTGGCGGTCGGTGCCAAGCCCATCGGGCAAGCCTCTTGCGCGACCGCACCGTTCAGATGGACATCTGCCTCACGTGCTAAGCTCGATTCTGGCTTACCTGTCAGCGTGATGAGTTTCGCGCCTTGACGTTTGATGGTCGGAACGATGGTGAGCAATTCTTGGCTCTCGCCTGAATAGGAGATACCGATGAACACATCCTGCGAGGTGACCATGCCGAGGTCGCCGTGACTCGCTTCACCAGGGTGGACGAAGTATGCGGGCGTTCCCGTGCTAGAAAGTGTCGCGGCGATCTTGCGTGCGATATGCCCCGATTTGCCCATGCCGCTCACGATGACCCGCCCATGACAAGCAAGGATGAGATTGAGGGCGCTGAGGAACTGGTCGTCGATGCGAGCGACAAGCGCCTGCACAGCAGCGGCTTCGATGTTCAAGACTTGGCGTGCGAGGTCGAGCGCGTGAGGCCCGGCAGTGATGTTTTTATCCATGCGGCAAATTATAGCAGTGGCTCTAAGTGCCGGAACGATTTTGCAAGCGCACCAACTTGAGGCATCATCGGGGCATGGATAGCTCACTACATCTTTTACTCATTTTGCTTGCCGCCGCCGTTGGCGTGGTGGTGCTCTTCCGTCTGTTGCATCTCCCTGCCATGCTGGGCTACCTCATCGTGGGCATCTTCATCGGGCCGCATGCGCTGGGATGGATCCCAGATGCACCAGAGACGCGACATCTCGCCGAGTTCGGCGTCGTGTTCTTGATGTTCAGCATCGGTCTCGAATTCAGCCTTGCTAAATTACGTGCCATGCAGCGCTTGGTATTCGGACTTGGCACGGCGCAAGTGGTACTTACCATCGGGATGGTGATGCTGGCGTGTCTCGCGTTTGCGATGGATTGGCGTGCCGGTTTGGCTTTGGGCGGCATCTTAGCGATGTCATCCACTGCTATCGTCAGCAAGATGCTGGTCGAACGTGCCGAACTGAATGCACCCCATGGACAAAAGATCATGGGCGTGTTGCTGTTCCAAGATCTCGCTGTCGTTCCCCTCATCATCGTCATTCCTGCGCTTGCTCAGAGCGGAGGCGACCTTAGCGGAACCATTGCTATCGCCATGCTTAAGGCGGCTGTCGTGCTGTCGGCATTGCTGATCTTCGGTCAGAAGCTGTTGCGTCCTTGGTTCCACTTGGTCGCCCAGCAAAAATCCTCCGAACTGTTCATGCTCAACGTGTTGTTGTTCACGCTTGGAATGGCGTGGCTCACCGAGTTGAGTGGGTTGTCCTTGGCGCTCGGCGCTTTCGTCGCGGGCATGCTCATCTCCGAAACGGAATACCGCTATCAAGTGGAAGAAGACATCAAACCGTTCCGCGATGTATTGCTCGGCTTGTTCTTTGTCACCATCGGCATGATGTTGGATGTTCATGCCATCATCATCGGGTGGGGCTGGATATTGTTGCTGCTGCTCATCCTCATACCGTTCAAGGCATTGGTCGTTGCAGCGCTAGTGCGCGGCTTTGGTGGAAGTTGGGGCTCAGCTTTGCGCACAGGCATCGGCTTGGCGCAGGCGGGGGAGTTCGGTTTCGTGTTGTTGACGCTGGCGGGCGGCGTGAGTCTATTGCCGACTGATGTCATGCAGAACGTGCTGGCTGCCATGCTCATCTCCATGCTCATCGCGCCGTTCCTCATCCAATATTCCGAAGCCATCGTGCGTCGTTTGTCGCCCGAAGAGTGGGTGGACCGTGCTATGCAGATGCATCAGATCGCGGTGCAGAGTATGGCGGCGAAACAACACATCATCATCTGCGGATACGGGCGCAGTGGACAGGCTTTGGCTAAGTTCATGCAGGCGGAAGGCATAAGCTTCATCGCACTTGATTTGGATTCGCGTCGCGTGAAAGAAGCGAATGAAGCAGGTGAGCGTGTCGTCTATGGCGATGCGGCAAAGCATGAAGTGCTGCAAGCCGCAGGACTGATGCGCGCCAAGACACTCGTCATCACCTACGACGACAAACATTCCGCCCTCAAGATTTTGCATCACGTCACTAAAGCGCGCCCGGATCTGCCGGTCATCGTTCGCACGGCGGACGACACCAATGTGGATGTGTTGAAAAAAGCAGGCGCGACTGAAGTGGTGGCTGAAGTGCTAGAGGGAAGCGTCATGCTCGCCTCGCAAGCGCTACTGATGGCTGGCATCCCGCTGAGTCGCGTTGTGCGTCGCGTTCAAGAAGCGCGCGCCAAACGCTACAGCATGTTCAGTGGCTACCTGAAGACACCGCAGACCGAAGTGGGTGACGATACCGAACAACTGCAACCGCGCTTCCATAATGTCATGCTGAGTGAGCAGCACGCTGCCGTTGGGAAGCGTCTGGGTGATCTCAAGTTAGAAGATATAAACGTCGAAGTGAACGGCGTGCGTCGCCACAACATGTTGGGCAACGAACCTTCCAGAGATATGGTGCTAAAGGCGGGTGATGTACTGTTGTTGTTGGGCCAGCCGGTGACGCTAGAAGCAGCAGAGAAGCGACTGAAGCAAGGTTGAATTTTGATGTTTTAGCATACCTTGTTGGTCAAGACTGCTCAAAACAAAAAGCCCGCCACGAAAGTGGCGGGCTTTTTAATGCATTTGGGTAACTTTGCGAATTTAGCTCTATTAGATGCCCATGCAGACGATGTAGCTTGCAGCATCATCTATAGCTGCAGTGGCCACTGCAGCTGTCGTGGCTGCCGCGCCAGTGGCATAAGTGGTGCCAAGTGCTGCCATCATGGAACCGCCTGCGGTATTGCCGTCATCAACTTGCAAATCGAGCTGTTTGACGAACTTGCCCAGTATGCCTTGTGAGCAAATAACATAGGAACCGCGGATGGCTACAGGAGTACCTGCTCCGTCATTCATCGCCGCACTTGCTACAGTTGTTGTTCCGCTCATGATGCCAATCTTGCCGCCCGCAGCATTTACGGGAATGTAATCAGCTGCGCCAGGTGTTGTAGAACCAGTGGCCAAACCAGCACGACGCACATGTTCCCAGAAAATATACGACTCATCAGTTGTGGTCGTGCTGTTCCAGTAACCACCAATCACGCCATTACCCGCGACTGCAGAGGCGGCCTGAGCGGCACCCGCACCCAAGTGAGAGACAGCGTTGGCGTCATCGCCAGGCAAGGCGCGGTACTTGTCTTGGTAGCCGTAAATATAGACAGGGATGTTTTTAAAGTCACCCGCTAGGTTCTTCACCTTCGCGCTGTTGATCAGTTCTTGACCCTTCATTACGCCGCCGAGCAGCAGGCCGATAATCACCAGAACGATGGCGATTTCGATTAAAGTAAAGCCGGATTGATTGCGTTTCATTTGTTCCTCCACTTTCAATGTTCGGTATTTGGTTGGTTTTTAAGTATTGCGCGCAGTATTCAGCAGAACTTGTGCCAGCGTTTTAATTTTTCTTGAATTAATTAATTAATAAATTGATATTAATAGATAATTTACTTAATTTGCTTGTCTAAAAATTTGCATCCAACACTCCCCAATAACACACAGTTGACGAATCCAAGACAAGAGATGACGAAATGCTGACATATTTCTCCCTTCGACGTGTCCAATCGAGCCGTTGGCTCTCTATCGCCATGTTGGCGCTGTTGCACGCGGCACTTTGGATGGGGGTCGAGAGTGCTTGGGCGCGGCCGCTCCTTTTAGCGCACCTTGGGTTGTTTATGCTATGGCAACCCCTTTGGCGTAGCGAAGTGAAGTTGAGTTGGGGTAATTCAGCATACATATTCGTCCTGAGTTTGAGCGCGCTCTTTTGGTTGAACTGGTGGGTGCTGGCATTTTGGGTGAGTGGCTTGTTCGCCTTGGTCGGAGGTCGGGTATTCACCTTCCATTCGCGCTGGCAACGTGCGTTCTATCTATTTTTGATGGCCTATCTGTTAGCCGTTTTGTTGTTGTACATCGCCCCTCAACTGTTCGGCTTGCCCGAATTCCAAGAGGTCACCAACAACCTACTTGAGATCGGCCTCCCGCTGTTCTTGTTCATCATGGCTGTGCTACCCATCGAGCGAGATGCCTCGGACAACGTACAAGCAGTCGACTTCATCTACGTCTTGCTGTTGTTCACGCTCCTTATCTTGCTCATATTGGGCAGCTTGGCATTTATGACATTAGGGAAGGTCGAATATCTAGTGGCTTTGTTGCGCACCCTATTCTTGATCGGTGCGGCCTTGATGGTGTTGGGTTTGTTATGGAGCCCGCGCATGGGCTTTTCTGGCTTGCAAGCTAGCTTTTCGCGCTACGTCCTATCTATTGGTACGCCGCTAGAAGAATGGTTGAAGCAGATCGCCCTTGCCGCCCAGCAGGAGCAGAATCCCGCCACTTTTTTGGAGCGTGCGACGACATATTTGGTCGAGATGCCTTCCATCTCCGGTATCTCTTGGTTATCTGAAGAAGGGCACGGCAACTCGGGAGTGTCTAGCCAGTATCGCGTCGAACTAGTAGAAGAAGACCTAGTATTGACCCTATTCACCCACAAGCCCATCTCACCGACCGTGTTGTTGCACATGAGGCTATTGGTGCAGGTGCTGGGCCATTTCTACCAAGCCAAACGCCGCGAGCAGCGCCTGCGTGAGATGACGCGCCAGCAAACTATCTACGAAACAGGTGCGCGTCTTACGCACGATCTCAAGAACATGCTGCAATCCCTGTTTGCCCTGACATCGGTTGCGCAACACGACTCTGCAAAAGCACAACCCATCTTAAAGAACCAGCTGCCTATCCTTACTCAGCGCATCGAATCGTTGCTGACCAAGCTCAAAGCGCCCGGTGAGGATGCGGAAGACATCAAAATGCCGCTATCCACTTGGTGGGAGAGCGCATGCCAGCGCCACCAGCATCGGGACATCGAGTGGGTGGCGGGGGAGGTGGATGAGCAGCTCATCCCTGCCCCGCTGTTCGACTGCGTACTCGACAACCTATTGGAGAACGCCAGCAACAAGCGCCTGCGCGAGCCCAATCTCCGTATTGAAGTGACGATGTCGTCCTCGCCTCTATATATGGTGGTGCGCGACACGGGTAGCGCCGTGCCCGAAGGCGTGGCGCGCAATCTATTGCGCACCGTCGTGCCATCGGAAGACGGCTTGGGCGTCGGCATGTACCAAGCCGCCCGCTGGGCGCAGCAAATGGGTTATCGCTTGATCCTAATAGAGAATCGCGAAGGTGCGGTCAGATTCGAGCTATCCCCTGCAAAATAAGGGCGTCAATCAGTGTTGCAAAACTGCAACAAGCCAGACAAACCTTTTGACACTCACAAGCCCAGTTGGGTAAGGTGCGCCCCGATGGTTAATTGACTTAAGTCAAAAATCATTCACTTGGTTAATTCCGCAAATATATTTCGAGGAGAAATAATGAAGAAAGTAGCTCTCTCACTGGCAACCGTGCTGGCAGCAGCAACGTTCGCACAAGAAGCATCTGCTGTTCCAGCATTTGCACGTCAAACTGGCATGGCTTGTAATGCTTGCCACACACAACATTTCCCAATCTTGAGTGGTTTCGGTCGCGCATTCAAAGCTGACGGTTTCACAATGATGGGTTCTCAAGAAAAGATCGAAGGCGAACACCTGTCTATCCCAGCAGTGCTGAACACAGGCATCTTGCTGAAGGCGCAATATCGCAAGACTAACGGTGCCAAAAAGGTTTACGACAAGGTTAATGCTGCTAATGCAAGTGTTGGCGTTGCACAAGACCTCGGCACGACTACGGTCACAAATAACGAAGGCGCATGGATGGTTCCTGATGAATTCGGTCTGTTCTTCGCAGGTCGTTTGGCTGATACCGGCACATTGAAGGTCGGCACAATGATCGAGCACAACATGGACGACCTCGTTGGTTTCCGTATTCCTGTTGTGACTGACGTTGGCGCTGTTAAGCTGTCCGTCATCCCCTTCCTGACTGATGCTTTGAGCCCATTCTATGGCTACACAGAGTCCAGCACAGGTTTGAACCGCGCGATCCGTTGGAACGAACACCACGCTGACATCTCCGCTCATCGCTTCGTAGGTATGGCGACTGGCGCAGCTTCTGGCTTGGCTTTCGTTGCGAAGACTGACATGGGCTACATCAACTACAGCCGTTGGACAGACAACTTCCCAATGGCTCAACAATCTTTGAGTTCTAACCTGATCCACGTTGGTCTGACACCAAACGTGGCTGGCTTCGATATGGTTCTGACAGCAGAATTCGTTTCGGGCAAACGTAAGGATGCGGATGGAGCTACAACATTCTCTTTTGTTGACGGCTACGCAACTAAGTCTAGCGGCTTCAGCGCACAGGCAACCGGTGATGTAGCAGGCTTTGAGTCTAGCTTCTACGCAACTTATGCTGTAGCGCCTAAGTCTTCAGCTTCCGAAACAAACGGGTATAACACAAGCCTGACTGATGACAAATCAGCTATGACTGTTGGTGCAGACGTTTCCGTGATCCCTCACATGTTGCACTTGGCTGCTGCTTACCGTAACGGTAAAGCATCAGGCAAGACCGACAACTCTGTGACTCTTGCAGCAACATATGACTTGGCACAGAACATGGCTTTGCAAGTCACTCACTCTGCACGTAGCGGTACTAAGTACAACACTGCACAGGCTGACGGTACACAGCAAACTTCCATCTTGCTGGAAACAGCTTGGTAAGTTAAAGCTCACGTAGGATGAATTTGCGCAAGCAAGGCTCATCACACAAAAGCTAAGTAGTAATAAAAACAGCGGGGCTTCGGCTCCGCTGTTTTTTTATGCGCATCAAAGCCGTGGCAGGTAGAATCGCGCGCCATGGAATCCGCACTATCTAACATCGCCCAGCGTCGTCTGGCGCGTATCCAGCAACTCTCCGCAATCGAATATCCCGCTGATTTGCCTGTGGTGGCAAGGCGTGAGGATATTGCACAAGCCATCGATAAGCATCAGGTCGTCATCGTGTGCGGTGAGACGGGGTCGGGTAAGACCACGCAATTGCCCAAGATATGCCTGAGCTTGGGGCGGGGGGTGTTGGGCGTCATCGGCCACACGCAACCTCGCCGTGTGGCGGCGCGTTCGGTGGCGGCGCGTATCGCACAGGAATTGAAATCCGAGTTGGGCGGCTTGGTCGGCTACAAGGTGCGCTTCAATGACAAGGTATCGCCCGACACCTGCGTCAAACTGATGACGGACGGAATCTTGCTGGCTGAGATACACCACGATCCGCTGCTCAAGAATTACGACACCATCATCATCGACGAGGCGCACGAGCGCTCGCTCAATATCGACTTCCTGCTCGGATATCTGCGCCAACTGCTGCCACGTAGGCCTGATTTGAAGGTCATCATCACCTCGGCGACGATTGACGCGGAACGTTTCTCTAAGCACTTCGCAGCTAGTCCCCTCTCCCAACGGGGGAGGGCTAGGGAGGGGGTGAAGGGTGAGTTGCATGCCGCACTGTCTGAAGAGTTGCTCACGCATGCACGAGAGCTACGCAAAAACGCTACTGATGCCGAAAATCTGCTTTGGCAGATATTGAGAAGGAATCAACTGCACGGCTTTGGTTTTCGCCGACAGCATCCATTAGGTCCTTACATCCTCGATTTCTACTGTCATCAGGCGAAGTTGGTCATCGAACTGGATGGTGGTCAACATGCAGAGGAATCGCAACTAAAGCATGATGAAGCCCGAAGTGCATGGTTGAAGGAGCAAGGAATCACCGTTCTTCGCTTCTGGAATAACGAGGCGCTGGCAAATACAGAAGGGATGCTGCAAAAAATTAGCGAGGTCTTGGCATCAAGCCCCCTCCCTAACCCTCCCCCAGAGGGAGAGGGGATGTCGGCGGTGATTCCAGCCCCCATCATCCAAGTCTCCGGCCGCACCTATCCCGTCGAGGTGCGTTACCGCCCTCCCCAGCAGAACGAAGAGGGCGACACGCAGGATGTGCCGCAAGCCATCTGTAGCGCGTTGGATGAACTATCCATCGGCGGCTTGCGCGGCGATGTGCTGGTGTTCCTGCCGGGTGAGCGCGAGATACGCGACACCGCCGAAGCCTTGCGCAAACATCAGCACAAAGGCATCGAGATCCTGCCCTTGTATTCGCGTCTCTCCATTGCCGAGCAAGATCGTGTGTTCAAGCCAGCGTCCGGCATGCGCCGTGTGGTGCTGGCGACCAACGTGGCAGAGACATCGCTCACTGTGCCCAACATCGGCTACGTCATCGACAGCGGCTTGGCGCGCATCAACCGTTACAGTGTGCGGCAGAAGGTGGAGCAGTTGCGCATCGAGAACATCGCGCGTGCCGCCGCCAATCAACGTGCAGGTCGTTGCGGTCGGGTGATGAGTGGTATCTGCATCCGTCTCTACGAGGAGGCAGATTTTTTACTGCGCCCAGAATTCACCGATGCCGAGATATTCCGTGTATCGCTTGCGACGGTCATCTTGCGTATGAGTGCGTTGGGGTTGGGCGAGGTCGAAGCCTTTCCCTTCATCGAGCCGCCGGGTTCGCGCGCCATCGCCGATGGTTACCAGCTGTTGCAAGAGTTGAACGCTATCGACGACAAACGCCAGCTCACGCCGCTCGGCCACGAACTTGCCAAGTTGCCTCTCGACCCTAAGGTGGCGCGCTTGCTGTTGGCGGGGCGGCAGTATCACTGTCTGAACGAGATCCTCATCATCGCCAGTGCCTTGGCGCTGCAAGACCCGCGTGACCGTCCCGCAAAGCGCCGTGAAGCGGCGGATGCGGCGCATCTGCGTTTCAACGACGAGCGTTCGGATTTCCTCGCCTACATCAAATTGTGGGCGTGGTTCCAAGACGCGGTGAAGCATAAGAAGACCAACAAGCTGTGGGCGCAGGAATGCCGCGAGAAGTTCTTGT
>PNNY01000021.1 GCA_013824485.1 Sideroxydans sp. | reverse complement strand
GGTCAGCCTGCGCCGCCACTTGCGGCAGATGGGTGACGCATAGCACTTGATGGCGCTTGCCCAACTGCTTGAGCAGGCTACCGACGATCTCCGCCACGCGTCCTCCGATGCCGCTATCCACCTCGTCGAATATCAAGGTAGGCACACTGGCAGCGCTGCTCGCCGCAACTTGGATCGCCAAACTGATTCGCGACAACTCGCCGCCCGAGGCGACTTTCGCCAAGCTACGCAACGGTGAGCCTTGGTTGGCGGCCACTTGTAGTTCGACACTTTCCAGACCGTGTGCGTTGCCCTCTGCCAGCGGCAACAAAGCCACAGCGAACTGCCCGCCCTGCATCGCCAGTGTTTGCATGGCAGTGGTGATGTCGTCCGACAGTTTCTTGGCAGCTTTGGTGCGCGAGGCGCTGAGTTTCTTGGCGGCAGTCAGATAACTTTCGCGCGCGGTCGCTTCTTGTTTCGCCAACTCAGCCAGATCGGCATCACCACCCAGTTCATCCAAACGCGCGACGACTGTTTCCAATGCTTGCGGCAAGGCTTCCGGCTTCACACGATATTTACGAGCAGCTTCCATCACATCGGCGATGCGACGCTCCTGCTCACGCAACTGTTGCGGGTCGGCATCCAATTTGTCTTGGTAATGACGCAGCGCGTAGACCGCTTCCTGCAACTCGTTCTGCGAACTCTCTAGGATCGTCAGCGTGTCTTGTAACCCGGCGTCGAATTCCAGCCCTGCACGCAGACGCGTGACCAAGGTATTGAGTTGCGCCAAACAAGCCGTGTCGGATTCACTCAACACTTCTACCCCGAACTGCGCCGTCTCCAACAGACTGGCCGCGTGCGACAAGCGCGAATGGTCGGCTTGCAGGGCGTGCCATTCGTCTGCTGAAAAATTCAATGTCTCCAACTCGCGCCGTTGGAAAGCCAACAACTCACGCTCGGCAGCGACGGCTTCGGCGTTCTGCTCCAACTGGGTACGGCGGCGATGCAAGCCTTGCCACAACTTGAAAGCGCTTGCGACTTCTTCAGCCTGCTTGGTCAAACCTGCGTGCGTATCGAGTAGATCGCGCTGTGCATCCGCTTTCAACAACGATTGATGAGCATGCTGGCCGTGGATATCGAGCAGATACTCCCCCGCCTCACGCATCTGTTGTTGCGTGGCACTGCTGCCGTTGATGAATCCGCGCGAACGACCACTGGCATCCAGGGTACGGCGTAACAGGCACACGCCGTCATCGCCATCCAACGCTTGTTCTTTCAGCCACGTTTGCAAGACAGGTAATGCAGCGATATCGAATTCAGCAGCGATGTCAGCACGCTCGCAACCGCCCCGCACCATCCCCGCATCACCTCGTTCTCCTAAAGCCAACGACAGCGCATCGATGAGGATGGATTTACCCGCACCCGTCTCGCCGGTCAGCGCAGTGAAGCCAGAAGAGAAATCGAGTTCAAGGGATTCGACGATGACGAAGTCACGGATGGAGAGGAACTTGAGCATGGTATTTACTCAGGCAAGCGTCGCGAGCAGGGCAATATGCAAGGCGCCGCGCAACGAACGACGAGATATACCGAGTTTGGTAGGCGAGGAGTGAGTGAGCACGCAACGCCGCAGATTGTCCGCGCAGTAGCTTGCATCACAGTGTTTGGTTCCAGAGCAGCTTTTCGCGCAGCGTATGGTAATAGCTATGACCTTCAGGATGCAGCAGATACACCGGTTTCTCAAAGCGCGTGACGATGATCTTGTCGTGCAACTCCAGATCGACGTTGGTGTGGCTGTCGTAACGCACGCAGATGTCTCCGGTACGGTGCATCAACAACTCCAGCACGGACGTGCCTTTGACCACGATGGGGCGGTTGCTCAATGAATGCGGACAGACGGGCACGAGCTGCAGCACATCCAAGCTCGGATGCAAGATAGAACCTCCAGCCGACATCGCGTAAGCAGTTGAACCCGTCGGGGTGGAGATGATGAGGCCATCAGCACGCTGGTTGTAGAGATACTCACCATCGATGCGCACCTCGAACTCCACCATGCTGCTGATATTGCTGCGGTGCACCACGATCTCGTTGAATGCCAGACCGCCATAGATCTCCGCACCATCACGCATCACCTTGGCTTCAAGCAGGAGTCGCTGTTCAGTGATGAAGCGACCATCCAACATATCGGATAAACCCGCCAACATCGTCCCCATGGTCAGATCGGTGAGGAATCCAAGTCTGCCTTTATTCACCCCGACGATAGGCACGCCATGCGGGGCGAGCGTACGCGCGATATTTAGCAACGTGCCATCGCCGCCGATGACAACAGCGAGATCGACCGAGCGCGCGATCTCATCCAAACTCATCGCAGTGAACCGATGGCCTTTGATGTGCTCAGCTGAAAGACCGTCAACCACCACACTCACACCGCGCTCGGCCAAGAAATCGCCCAGCAAGAGCATGGGCGCAGCGACGTCAGCAGTCTTCTGCTTGCCGATGATGGCGACGGTTTGGAAGGGGAATTTCATAGGCCGCGATTAAACCATATCGGCCGACTACCCGCCATGTCAGGCGGGTACTTCTTCACGCACCCGATACCAAGCCGCATACAAGGCTGGCAAGAACAGACAGGTCAGCAGGGTCGCCACCACCAAGCCCCCCATGATGGACACCGCCATCGGCCCCCAGAACACTTGGCGCGTGAGCGGGATCATGGCGAGGATGGCAGCGGAAGCGGTCAGCACGATAGGGCGGAAACGGCGCACGGTGGAGCCAATGATGGCCTCCCATTGCGGCTTCCCAGCTTCTTCGTCCTGCCGTATCTGATCGACCAAGATGACGGAGTTGCGCATGATCATGCCTGCCAGTGCGATGAATCCCAGATTCGCCACGAAGCCGAATGGCACTTGGAACACCAACAAGGCCAAGGCCACACCAATCAATCCGAGCGGCGCGGTGAGCAGCACGATCACGGTGCGGCTGATGCTCTGCAACTGGATCATCAAGAGCGTGATCACGCCCACCAACATCAAAGGCATCACCGCCATGATCGCGGTCTCGCCTTTGGCCGACTCTTCGATACTGCCGCCCATCTCGACACGGAAGCCACTCGGCAACTTGGTGCGCAACTCATCGAACTGAGCGTTCAATTGTTTCGACACCGTAGCAGGTTGGACTGCTCCCGCCATGTCGGCACGCACGATCATCGTAGGCAGACGGTTACGCCGCCAGATGATGCCCTCTTCCAATATCGGCACCAGCTTGGCTACTTGCGCCAACTGCACATGGCGACCGCCAGCCAAGGGGATATCCAAGTCCGGCAGACTGTTCAAGGAGCGCGTATCTAAGTCGCCACTGCCACGCCACACCACGTCGATCAATTGGTCGCCTTCGCGATATTGGGTGAGCGCGATGCCATTCAGCCAAGCTTGCAGTGCTTGCGCCACTTCTTGGCTGGATGTTCCGAGTTGACGCGCCCTATCCTGATCCACCTCAACACGCACGCTCTTCACTTTTTCGTTCCAGTCGAAGCTGACGTTCTGTAGATGCGGATCGGCGCGCATCGCTGTCGCCACTTCACCCGCGATCTTGCGTAGTTCGGTCAGGTCATTTCCCAACACACGGAATTGCACGGGATAACCAATGGGTGGGCCGTTCTCCAAACGCACCACGCGCACTCGGATGTCGGCAAAATCCGCCCCGGCGAAGCGTTCTTCCAAACGTTTCTTCAGATCGTCACGTGCGGCCAGATCCTTGGTGACGATGACGAATTGCCCGAAGTTATCCGCGAACAACTGCTGATCCAAGGATAGAAAGAAACGAGGTGCTCCGTTGCCTATATAAGAGGAGAACGTATCCACCGCCACATCCCCCTGTAGCAACTTCTCGATACGTTGCACCTCATGTGAAGTCGCCTTGATGGAGGCTCCCTGCGGCAACCACACATCCACCATCAACTCCAAACGACTGGCCGAGGGGAAGAACTGCTTCTGTACGAACTTACCGAACGCCACCATGGACAGCATGAATACCAGCACCGTCGCGAGGATGACCTTCCAGCGATTGCGCAGACACCATGTCACTAATTTGCGGAAGGCACGGTAGAAAGGTGTGTCGTACACATCTTCGCCATGCTTCTGTGCCTTGGCGATGAGCGCCTTAGCGTCGAGCAACTTGTAGCCGATGTAGGGCGTGAACACGACCGCGACCACCCAAGAAGTAAGCAACGCGATGGTGACCACTTGAAAGATGGAGATGGTGTACTCGCTCGCCGCCGACTTTGAGAAGCCCACGGGCGTGAAAGCGATGGCGGTGATGAGTGTGCCTGTGAGCATAGGGAACGCGGTCGAGGTGTAGGCATAGGTCGCCGCTTTGAAGCGATCCCAACCCTGCTCCATCTTCACCACCATCATCTCGACCGCGATGATGGCATCGTCCACCAACAGACCAAGGGCGATGACCAATGCGCCCAGCGAGATGCGCTGCAAGTCGATGCCGAACACCTTCATCGCAAAGAAGGTGATGGCGAGCACCAGCGGAATGGACAGCGCCACCACCATGCCAGTACGCATCCCCAAACTCAGGAAGGAGACCGCCAACACGATGAGGATCGCCTCGGTGAGTGAACTCTCGAACAGATGGATGGAGCCATGCACCACTTTCGGCTGATCCGCCACCGTATGGATATCCACGCCGATAGGTAACTCAGCACCGATACGTTTCATCTCGGCACTCAAATTATCACCTAGGCGTATCACGTCGCCCCCCTTGTCCATCACTACGCCCACACCGATAGCAGGTTGGCCACTCAGACGCATCTGCGGGCTGGGTGGGTCGGTGAGGTCACGACTCACGCGCGCGATATCGCCCAAACGGAAGTGTTGCCCGTTGACCAGCAAGTCTGTGTTGCGCACACGCTCTACGCTATCGAATCCACCGCTCACCCGCATGCGGATACGCGCGCTGTCCGTCTCAATAAAACCAGCGGGGTTGATGGTGTTCTGCTTCTGCAAGGCATCCGCCACTTGCAGCGGCGTGATGCCCAGCGTCGCCATACGATTGGGCGCGACGTCGATGAATATCTTCTCGTCCTGCACGCCGATCAATTCGACGCGCTTCACGTCTTTGATGCGGCGCAGGTCGAGCGCGATGCGGTCGGCATAGCGCCGCAAGGAAGCCAAGTCATACCCATCGCCCGTCAGCGCGAAGATGTTGATCTGCACATCACCGAACTCGTCATTCGGGAACGGCCCTTGCACGCCCGCTGGCAAGGTATGGTGGATATCGTCCAGCTTCTTGCGCACCTGCCGCCACGATTCAGGCACATCGGCCTTGGGCGTGAAGTCTTTGAGCATGACGAAGACCAAGGACTCACCTGGTTTGGAAGCGGAACGCAGCACATCCACCCACGGTGTCTCTTGCAGCTTCTTCTCGATGCGTTCGGTCAGCTCGCGCTCAACCTCTTGTGCCGTCGCACCCGGCCACAGCGTACGTACCACCATTACCTTGAAAGTGAAGTTGGGGTCTTCCGCTCGTCCCAGATTGAGATACGACAACACACCCGCCACCGTCAATACGATGATGAGATACAGCACCATCTGCTGGTGCTTGAGCGACCACTCGGAAAGGTTTGGCATCTTCATTTTGCGATGCCGTGTTCAATGATGATGACTTTGTCGCCTGCGGTGATCTTGTGCACACCCGCACTGATGATGCGCTCACCTGCTGCGACACCACTGCCGATCAAGGCACCATCGTCACGATAGGCCAAGACCTCCACCGCACGCAGCGACACGCTGCGGTCTTGCGCCACGATCCACACGGCCGTCTTGTCGGCCTGTTGGAAGATAGCGGTCAACGGCACTTTGAATCCGCCCACTTTCTGAGCGCCACCTTTCGCGACTTCGTTGATACGCACTCGCGCGGTCATACCCAATGCGATCTTGGAATTGCTCGCATCGAACGACACACGTGCCGGATAAGTGCGACTGGCCGGATCGGCAGAAGGCGATATCTCGCGCACATGCGCGGCGACGGTCTGTCCACCATTGCCTGCCACACCGAACTCGATCTGCGCGGGCATGCCGACCTTGATGGCTGCGAAGCGCGATTCAGGGATGGCGATGGACACCTCTCGCTCGCCATCTTGTGCCACGCGCAACACAGGTTGCCCCGCACTCACCACCTGCCCCACCTCTGCCAAGGTAGCCGAGACCACACCGGTACGATCTGACAGCAAGCTGGTATAGGTCGCTTGGTTGCGTGCCAACCCTGCTTGTGCGGCGGCGGCTTTCAAAGCCGTCTCTTTTGCGTCCAACGCAGATTGGCTGACGAAACCCTTGTCGCGCAGTTCGCGATAACGCTTCACCTCATCTTCTGCCAAGCGGTATTGCGCATCCGCCGCACTTTCTTGCAGCCCTGTATCCGCCGCATCCAAACGCGCCAGCAGTTGCCCCGCTTTGACCTTGGCGCCCACGTCCACATTACGCGCGATTAACTTGCCGCCGATACGGAACCCCAACACCGTCTCGTAACGTGCACGCACCTCACCGCTGTACACATTGCTTTGGTCTTCGCCCACTTCACCCACCACGATGGTGGAAGCGGGACGCTCCACCTTGGCTGGGGGTGCAGATTCTTTACTGCAGGCGATCAATAGCAGTGGCAATGCCAACACAAGCAGACGATGACTCATTTCTTTTTCTCCCCGGTCAACAGACCGTTCAACAACAGGTTCATATGTGTCTTCAGATAGGCTTCTGGATCTTGTTTGCCGCAGTCACACGGCCCTAAGGAATGACGCCAGATGGTGAACATCATCTGCGGAGCAAGAATGACATCGATAGCAGTCTCTACATCCATCTCACGGAATTGTTTGGATGCGATACCCCGCTCAAGCACCGTACGTATCAAGCCGCGACCACGCACGATGACGTTCTCGTAATAGAACTGCGCCACCTCGGGGAAATTTCCCGCCTCCGATATCATCAACTTAGTGATTCCCGCAAGATGGGTAGAACCGACCATCTCCCACCAACGAAGAAGCATCGCCTCAAGCAGCGCCCCCGCATCCCCTTGGAATTGCGAGAGCATCTCCTCGCCCTGATCGAGCACAGGCAAGATGCCTTGCTGGATGACCGCCTTGAACAACTCTTCTTTGCTGGCGAAATAAAGATAGAGCGTGCCTTTAGAGACCCCCGCTCGCGCGGCGACATCATCCAATTTGGTGGCAGTGAAACCGCGCTCCACGAACAATTCAAGCGCAGCCGCCATCAACTCGGCAGGCCGCGCCTCTTTCCGCCGCTGGCGGCTGGGGGATTCGGATATTTCGGTGGTATTCATTTTGTGTTTTTACTGACTGACTGGTCAGTAATGTAGTTGGAGGGGCCGCGAGTGTCAATTTAAATTAAGTTCGAAATATATTTGAGTATCCTCAAATGAAGAACGCCCGCACATGGCGGGCGTTCTTCTGAATGAAAAACCTGATCACTGAACCTTACGAATAGTGCCGCTATACCAATCAGCTACGTACAGCACACCATTTACATAAACCATACCCCTAGGATTATAAAAACGTGCAGAAGTGCTCGTGCCATCCGTGGCGCCAGGCACACCTGCCGATCCTGCTAGTGTAGTCACTAGCCCAGATGCAAGAACGACTTTGCGGATCGTGTGATTATTCGTATCTCCGACATAAATGTTGGTGCCATCCGTAGTCAATCCGAAAGGAGTATTAAATCGTGCAGAAGAACTAGTGCCATTTGTTACACCGGAAGCCGGGATAGAATTAAATCGCCCCCCAGCAACCAATGTCGTCAGACCAGTTGTAGGTTCTACCTTGCGCACATCGTGATTGAGCGTGTCGGTCAGATACAAACTGACACCATCGCTGGTGATGCCTGTTGGGCCATAGAACATAACAGCCGAGCCTGCTAGATTGTTGCTATAGCCTGCCACCCCTGGCGTTCCAGCAATCGTTGTGACTGCATTGTTGGTAAGGTCGATCTTGCGAATAGTGTTGTTCATGTAATCCGCAACGTACAAATTGGAACTGATTTTAGTGATGCCGTAAGGCCACCAAAACCTAGCTGTACTGGTGGCAGTTAACCCTCCTGCTGGCGCATCAGCGACACCTGATACTGCTGTCGTGCTCCCCGCCAATGTCGTAACAACTCCTGTGGCAATGACAATCTTGCGGATGCAATTGTTGTATTCGTCTGCCACATAAAGATTAGTGCCATCAGTAACGATTCCCTGCGGCTTGTTAAACAACGCAGAAGTTCCTGTCGCGTCAAACACACCCGATGCCCCTGTGATGCTACCTGCCAACGTCGTCGTCACCCCGGTCGCAATGACAATCTTGCGAATGTTATTTCTTGCCGCATCGGTAACGTACAGATTAGTGCCATCACTTGTGATATAGGCTGGGCTATCAAAGCGTGCGGATGTACCTGTGGCATCGACTGTCCCCCAAGATCCCGCCAAACCAGCAAAAGTGCTGACCACACCAGCAAGCGCTGTGTTCGTAACGGACGGAGTGCTCGTACCAGAGGCCGAACTAGTTCCTCCACCGCCGCCACACCCCGCCAGCACGAGCGTTGCGATAGCAACAGAAACGATGCCCACCTCTGCCAATCTTCGAACCTTACTTCCAATCTCCATGATGATTCCCCTCGTGCTTGTTGACTAAAAATATCCTACTGCGTTATCTGATTCACAAATCGGGGCGCAATATAACTAGTGATTCGCAATCAATCTACAAACTTGATGGCCTATATATTCTTTCTTGTTTCCTATTCGGTAAAAAAATGTTATGCACGAAACACCCGCCATTACCTGACAAACGAAGTTCGAACTTACCGTGATGATAGAATCCGCGCCCATGTTGAATGACCGCGCACAGATATTGTTGAAGACCCTAGTTGAACGCTATATCAGCGATGGTCAACCAGTCGGTTCGCGTGCGTTGCAGCAGTTTTCTGGCTTGGAAGTCAGCCCTGCCACCATCCGCAACGTGATGGCCGATCTAGAGGCGATGGGCTTAGTAGCTAGTCCGCACACTTCCGCAGGTCGCATCCCCACCGCATTAGGTTACCGCTTGTTCATCGACACCTTGATGGTGGTGCAGCCACTTTCCGATGCGCGCGTGTCGCAGATGGAGACGCAGTTACAACCCGACAACCCATCACGCTTGCTGACGCAAGCCTCTAACGTGCTTTCCGAACTGACGCAATTCGCAGGGGTGGTCGCTACACCCAAGCGTGCCGCCATCACCGTGCGCCAGATCGAATTCTTGCGATTGTCTGAACGTCGCGTGCTGCTCATCATCGTAATGCCAGATGGCGAAGTAGAGAACCGCGTGTTGGTGACGCACAAGGATTACACCCAATCGCAACTCACCGAGGCGGGAAATTTCTTGAGCCAGCATTACGCGGGGATCGGCTTCGGCGACATCCACCAGCGCATGCAGAACGAGTTGCGCCAGTTGCAACATGACATGACCGCGTTGATGTCTGCTGCGATGGCGGCGAGTGATGAAGCCATCGCACGCAAGAACGAGGATTACGTCATCAGCGGCGAACGCAACCTGCTGCACATCAACGATCTCTCAGCCAACATGAACCAGTTGCGTAATCTGTTCAACGTGTTCGAGCAGAAGACCGAATTGCTGCAACTATTGGATGCCAGCCGTCACGCACAAGGTGTGCACATCTTCGTGGGTAACGAATCTGGCTTGCTCGGACTGGATGAATGCAGCGTGGTCAGCGCCCCTTACACCGCCGACGGTCAGATCATCGGCACACTCGCCGTGGTCGGCCCTAAACGTATGAACTATGAGCGCGTGGTGCCCATCGTAGACATCACCGCAAAACTTTTGAGTAACGCACTCTCACAACACTAAGACACCATGAGCTTCCAGATCGAACCGACCTTCACCCACGGCACAACAGAGAAGACAAGCATCCTGCTAGTCAACCTCGGCACGCCCGATGCGCCGACTGCGCAAGCTGTGCGCCCTTATCTCAAAGAGTTCTTGAGCGATCCGCGTGTGGTGGAGATCCCCAAACCCATCTGGTGGTTGATCTTGAACGGCATCATCCTCAACGTGCGCCCCAAGAAGTCAGCCGCGAAATATGCCAGCGTGTGGATGCCAGAAGGCTCACCGTTGCGCGTCTACACGGCGAAGCAAGCCGTATTGCTGGAAGGCTATCTGAGTGAGCGCACCAAAGCGCCGTTCGTGGTGGAGTATGCGATGAGCTACGGCAATCCCTCCATCGCTAGCGTGATGCAAAAGCTGAAAGCACAGAACTGCACACGCATCTTGGTGGTGCCGCTGTATCCGCAGTATGCCGCCAGTTCCACGGCCACCGTGTTCGATCGCGTATTCGCCGCTGTGCAAACCATGCGCAATACACCTGCGATCCGCACCATCAAACATTTCCACGATGACGCGGGATACATCAAAGCCTTGGCTGCGAATGTGAATGAATACTGGATGAAGAACGGTCGCCCAGAAAAGCTGGTGATGAGTTTCCACGGTGTGCCGCAATACACGCTAGAAAAAGGCGATCCATACCACTGCGAATGTCTGAAGACAGGACGCTTGCTCGCACAAGAACTCGGCCTGAGCAAAGAACAATATGTGGTGAGCTTCCAGTCTCGCTTTGGCAAAGCCGAGTGGGTCAAGCCTTACACCACGGCGACTTTGCTGGAACTAGGCAAACAAAAGACCAAGCGCGTGGATGTGGTCTGCCCCGGTTTCGTTGCGGATTGTTTGGAAACGCTGGAAGAGATCGCGATGGAAGGTAAAGAAGACTTTCAACATGCGGGCGGAGGTGAATACAACTATATCCCCTGCCTCAATGACCGCAGCGATTGGATGCACGCGTTCACCGATCTGGTGATGAACAACCTGCAAGGCTGGTTGATAGAACCGAATGCTGGCGAACTAGAACAAAGCAGAGTGCGCGCATCGGCGCTTGGTGCGAAGCAATAGCTCAGGTCAGGCTGATCTGAGCAGCTTCGAGTTGCACCATGTAACGTTGGATGACGTTGCCAGCTCCTCTGCCTAGATTCTCGAACTGAAGACCGACACGGTGAAAATGCTCACCACTGAGCGTGCTGATAGTTGACCACTTACCTCGTACGCGTAGACTGATCGGCACTCTGCCAATCTCAGGAAAGTCGATGCTGCAACCTTCCAATATCTCACCTTGAACGAAGATGGCTGGTAGCTCACCTCTGACGGTGACACCGATGCCGCCTACGCTCATATCGAACAGCGGCACTTCGATGATTTCCGCCTCAGTGGGTATCTTGCAGATCAGCGCGTTCTTGCCTTGTGGTGTGTCGAGGCGGAAATATTCACGACGCTGGATGCGTTCAATCACCGAGGGGAAGTGCATCGAGAATGCGTATTTACCATCCGGCATCGTCACTAGCTGTAGATGCGTGGAATACCAGCGTACTTTGATCTCGGATTGAGTGACAAATGAAACGTGCTTGCTATGCACGATAAGTTCGTTGACGCTGTCATCTGCCCCCGCGTCGATACAGACAAACTTGCCATCCCCGCTGATATACAACACCGAAGTGACCAACACCACGCCATCATGTGTATCAAGCGTGATAGAAGTCTTTTGCTTGGCTAGTCCGTCCAGGATGAATGTGATCTCCTTATGACTATGTATAGCAAAAGGTGAATCATCTATTGAATGCGTCATTGCGCTGTTCTCACCATAATTGATTGCAGGAAGTCTGCCGCCTCATGCACACCAGAACCGACTGATGCCAGCCCTCGCTTGGCCGAAAAGACTTCATCCAAAACTGTTCGCATAGCTCCTTGCCCTAAAGCTTCCTGCCCCACTTCTACTCCTACCCCGTGCTGCTTCAACCAATTCACCAGATAGGGTTGCTCCGGCCACTCGCCGCGCGAGACATAGATGACGGGCACGCCAGCACATACTGCCTCGGCAAAGGTGCCGTACCCAGGTTTCGTCAGCACAGCATCACAGGAAGCCAACAGGTCACTGAAGCTCATTCCCATCGATTCCAACGCACTCGTATCGTCGCGCCGAACATCCCATGATTGCGGAACCAGCCAACGCACACCATCGATACGTGGCCAATTCTCCATCGAGAGACGATAGTCGATGCCACCCATTGCCACGAGCACTAGCTTGTCGCCTGAGTACCCACCACATCTTGATATCGCCAAAGATCTTTGCGCCACGCCCACTTGGGCGATAGGTGCGATGGTTCGCGCCTTGCTCAGGCTATCCATCGGCATCGTCGGGCTGACCTTTAGAAAAATCTCCGCGCTGTTGTAAGCAGCGAGCATCTGCGCATGGATGTCCTGACTCCCAACATCATCAGGGGCGTAATGGCGATAGATATCCCCCCAATTCAAACAGCACATCGCCACAGACGGAATACCAGCGACCTTGGCTGCGGCGAGCGACTTATAGGGAACGTTGGAAAACAGCAGATCAGGCTGCAGCACGCGCATCTCATCCGCCGCCTGCGCCACTTTGGCATCCCAATCAGCATGATATTGACGATAGTTGGTCAAACTACGTGGCACATCGACTGCCACCGCATCGAACATCGTCATGCCAAAATCGAGTGCGGTGTGAATGTGTTGGAACGGGATGGTGAAACGTTGCTGCAGATAGGAAGTCGTCGCCGCAGAACGGACGGTGACGCGAAGATCGGGGATGCGCCGCGCCAGTTCATTGACCACCGGCGCGGTCTGCGCGATGTGGCCGTAGCCATGCGCAGTGACATCAACCAACAGATGCGGCATTACAGCTTCAAGAAGTTGTCGCGGTAGTGCTTCATCTCGGCGATGGACTCATAGATGTCCGCCAACGCCTCGTGCTTGCCGTGCTTCTTCAAGGAGCTCGCCACTTCTGGCTTCCAGCGCTTCGCCAATTCTTTCAACGTGCTCACATCGAGGTTGCGATAGTGGAAGTAGTCTTCCAGCTTGGGCATCCAGCGCGCCATGAAGCGACGGTCTTGGCAGATGGAATTGCCGCAGATGGGAGAGGTGCGCACTGGCACATGCTGTTTGAGGAATTCGATGAACTGAGCTTCGACTGCGGCTTCGTCCAGCGTGGAAGCTTTGACCTTGTCGATCAGACCCGATTTGCCATGAGTGGATTTGTTCCAGTTGTCCATGCCATCCAGCACGATATCTGACTGGTGCACCACCAGCGTCGGCGCTTCTGCGATGGTGTTCAGATCGCCGTCCGTGACGACCATCGCCACTTCGATGATGCGGTCTGTCTCGGGAACCAGTCCGGTCATTTCCATATCGACCCAGACGAGGTAGTTTTGGTTTTGTGCCATAATTCGCCGCGCTTTCAAATGAATGAGGTGCGCATTGTTACATAGCCTAACCACCCTCTCCAACGACTATCCAAATCCATGACTGCTGCACAATTCTCCGCCCTTTTCGTCGCCGCCCTTCTCTCGAATGCTGTCATCAAGCTTTGGCTTGCCTATCGCCAGTTGAACCACGTGGCCGCGAACCGTGCCGAAGTACCTCTCGCTTTCCGCGAACAGATAAACATCGCCGCCCATCACAAGGCGGCTGATTACACCAGCACCCTCGTGCGTTTTGGCGCACTGACCATCCTTTTTGACACCGTATTGCTACTGGTATTCACCGTGGGCGGTGGCATCCAGTGGTTGAGCGATGCATCCTCCCACCTGACCGACAGCCTGTTGTTACAAGGTGTCGCCGTCATCGTGCTGGTGCTGGTGATGCAATCACTCCTTGAGATGCCATTCGATCTCTATCGCACTTTCAACATCGAAGCGCGCTTCGGCTTCAACAAGATGACGCTCAAACTTTATCTGCTGGATGCGGTGAAAGGTACGTTGCTCGGTGCGGTGCTGGGACTGCCTTTGCTATTCGCCGTGTTGTGGATGATGTCCGCCATGGGCGACCTGTGGTGGTTGTATGTATGGGGCGTGTGGGTCACATTCAACCTTCTGTTGCTGTTCATCTACCCCACTTACATCGCGCCGATGTTCAACAAGTTCGAGCCGCTGCAAGACGAAGCGCAAAAGCTACGCATCGAAGCGCTGCTGGCACGTTGTGGCTTCGAATCGAGCGGCTTGTTCGTGATGGACGGTAGCAAACGCAGCTCGCACGGCAACGCTTACTTCACCGGCTTCGGCAAGACCAAGCGCATCGTGTTCTTCGACACCCTGCTGCAACGCCTCAGCCCCGGCGAGATCGACGCGGTGCTGGCGCACGAGCTAGGACATTTCAAACATCGCCACGTCATCAAGCGCATCGCCTTCACCTTCGCTGTCAGCTTGGGTTTTCTGTGGGTACTCGCCCAGCTACTGCATGCCGAATGGTTCTATCTTGGAATGGGCGTGACTACTCAATCCACCGCCATCGCACTGCTGCTGTTCTTCATGGCGCTGCCCGTATTCACCTTCCTGCTGCACCCCCTCACCTCTGCCTACTCGCGCAAGCATGAGTTCGAGGCCGATGCTTATGCCGCACAACAGACGGATGCCAACGAATTGGTGAACGCGCTGGTGAAGTTGTATCAGGACAATGCCAAGACGCTGACGCCAGATCCGCTGTACGCTACCTTCTACGAGTCACATCCGCCCGCACCGATCCGTATCGCACATCTACAAAAACTGGGAGCCGCCAAATGAATAAATTCCTGTTCCTGATGTTGTTCGCTGCCGCAAGCTCGATCCAAGCAGCGCCTTTCGCTAAAGGCCATGCTGACAACGGCAAGAAGTTGTTCGCGCAATACGAATGCAGCACGTGCCACGAAGGCAAAGTGGGCGGCGACGGCAGTGCAATCTTCACCCGCAAAGACCGCCGCGTCACCAGTGCTTCCAACCTCGTCGCCCAGATCGAGCGTTGCTCCGGTGCAATCGGCGCGCAACTGAGTGAGCAAGAGAAACAAGATCTGGCTGCACACCTCAACCAGACCTACTACAAATTCAAGTGAGGGCGATATGACGACCGTTTGCGACCTGACCAACAAGAACTGCAAACCCTGCGAAGGTGGCGTACCACCTCTGTCGCAGGATGAAGCGACCGCGCTACTCAAACAACTCGACGCATGGGAACTGAATGACAAGCGCATCGGCAAGACCTTCACTTTCAAGAACTATTACCAAGTGATGGCTTTCGTCAACGCAGTCGCATGGATGACACATCGCGAAGATCATCACCCAGATATGACGGTCGGCTACAACCAATGCCGCGTCGAATATTCCACCCATGCTATCGGCGGCCTCTCCGAGAACGACTTCATCTGCGCCGCTAAAGTAGACGCACTGTTCAAGCTTTGAGCGAACCACTAAAAGGACTGATCATCGCCGCCTTCGGGCGTCACTACTTGGCAGAGTTGCCGAGTGGCGAAATCGTTGAGTGTGTGCCGCGTGGCAAGAAGAGTGAAGTGGCGTGTGGTGACACCATCACCCTGTCACGCACCGGACCAGAACAAGGCGTCATCGATAGCATCACACCGCGCACCTCTCTGCTCTACCGCTCCGATGCCTTCAAGCAAAAGATCATCGCGGCCAACGTCACCCAACTCGTGGTGGTGGTGGCGAGCGAACCATCGTTCAACGATGAATTGCTCGCACGCTGCCTACTGGCCGGACACGACCAGAAGCTGAACATCCTCATCGTGCTGAACAAGAGCGACCTGCCGCAGATCGCTGCAGCACGTGAACAACTCGCGCCCTACACCAAGATCGGCTATCGCGTGCTGGAGCTGAGTGCCAAGCAAGACATCGCACCGCTACTGCCTTATCTGCAAGACAACACCAGCGTGTTCGTCGGCCAATCGGGCATGGGCAAATCCACGCTCATCAATGGCGTCATCCCTGAAGCAAAAGCTGCCACGCGCGAGATTTCTACCGTGCTCGATTCCGGCAAACACACCACCACCCACGCCAAGCTGTATCACCTGAACGCGAGCAGCCACCTCATCGACTGCCCCGGTGTGCAACTGTTCGGACTTCATCATCTCGATTTTGCAGCGATGGAAAGAAGCTTCCCTGAATTTTTGCCCTATCTCGGCGAATGCCGCTTCGCCAATTGCAGCCACTCGCATGAGCCGGATTGCGCGATCCGCAAAGCGACGGCAGAAGGAAAGATCGACGAACGAAGGTTGAGGTTGTTTCAGCAGATCGCTACGAAGTAATTTACGAGCTACAAGACAGCTTCGAGCTCCCCACCTTATCCAGCGCCCAATCAGGTCGTTTCGCGATGAGATTCGCGGGATGATCATCATCGTAAGGATTGCGCGCAGCCTGCATGAGTTGTTCGATCTTGCTCAAGTCATCTTGCATCGCCGCGTCGATGGCTTCTTGTGCCAGATAGTTGCGCAACACGAAACGCGGATTCACTTTATTCATACGCACTCGGCGCGACGCATCATCATCCTGCTGCAGACCTAGTCGATTCGCATAACGCACCAGCCACGCTTCGAACAAGCCAGCGTGTGATTCATACAACGGCGCGCGATAAAAGGCCGAGCGCAAGCTCTCCAAGGTAGGTTCATGTTGCTTCACTTCCGCCAGTTGCCTAAAGAACTCCGTCATATCCACTTCAGCCTGTTGCATCAGATCGAACGCGGTCTCGACCAAGGCCGCATCATCGTCATGCCACGTCAGCAAACCGAACTTCGCCGCCAACATCTTTGAGAGTGCGGCTTGGAATGTTTCATCAAAATGGGCCAGACCTTCATCTAACATCTTGCGCGAAGGGGCGACGGGCATCAGCGCTTCCGCCAAGCGTTCTACATTCCAACGTGCCACCACGGATTGCTGCCCAAAGCAGTAGCGGTGGAATTGTTCATCCGTGGTGTTCGGTGTCCAGCCTGGGTCGAAGTTGTCCACCCAACCATACGGACCATAGTCGATGGTGAGGCCGAGGATGGACATGTTGTCGGTGTTCATCACGCCATGCACGAAACCCACGCGCAGCCACTCCACCATCAGCAAAGCGGTGCGCTCGCACACCAAGCGGAACCACTGAGCGAAGCGCTCGGCATCCGTTCCTACGATGAAGGGAAAATCACGCGACAAGGTGAAATTGACCAAGCGTTGCAACAATTCATACTCGCCACGCGCCATCAATATCTCGAAGTGCCCAAAGCGAATAAAGGATGGCGCGACACGGCACACGATGGCTCCGGGTTCGACTGCGGGATTGCCGTCATACAACATATCGCGCACCACACCATCCCCCGTGGCGATCAAACTCAACGCACGTGTAGTGGGAATGCCCAGATGATGCATGGCTTCGCTGCACAAGAATTCACGCAAAGATGAACGCAACACCGCACGACCGTCTGCACGCCTTGAATATGGCGTCATCCCCGCGCCTTTAAGCTGCAACTCCCAACGCTCACCTTTGCTGTTGATGACCTCGCCTAAACCAATCCCACGCCCATCCCCCAGTTGTCCCGCCCATTGTCCGAACTGATGACCACCGTAACGCGTGGCGTAGCTCGCCATCCCATCAAGCAATCGGTTGCCCGCGAATGCCTGCAAGAATTCGGGTGAACGTGCATCCGCATCACTCAGATCGAGCAGGTCCAACACCTCTGACGAGTAAGCCAATAAGAATGGACGACTGACCGATGTTGGCACGACCGCCGACCAGCAGATGCCTTGCGACGTTCTGCTAGCGCCTGCATCACCCGGCAACTCACGGATGAATCGGTTATCGAAATGGAGAGGTTTCAATGCTTGTATCCCTCTAAAAGATGGACGGAAAGACTTGTCTAAATTCTAGAGGATTAGAGCGTGGTAATAACGGCTAAGTTCTGAGGGTATTGAAGTGGACTGGATTGAAGGGCCGCTGATAACCCGTTTGCGACACTCGCGCTTCGGCCAGCATGTCGATCTTAGGGCTCGAACTGGAGCTCGGGATTATGCTGGAACATAAAACCCCCATACGTTTGCCGATAACTCACCAGCCGCAAATAGTATGGATCGCCCAGCAGTTTCAATCTGATAGATTTTCATTGTATGCATTTGTGTGGAGTAACTCGGATGAGGAAGTAGAACAGGCTCTTGTTCAGTCGCGTTCCATTTGTGATTCCATGGATTTACTCCGCCTATATTGATGCGCTCGCCCTCAACTACAACACCGATATTTTTCCAAGTATTCATTGGATAGAGCCGTAAAATTATTTGACGGTAGCTTCTGTAAGCATCAATGAAATTGAGCTACACCTGATAGTCTCTTGTTGGCCGAAAGCAGCCCCCACCTCACCCCAACAAATTAGCCACCGTCAGCATCATCAGCACGATGAGTTGGAATACCAAAGCGCGCCACACGAGGCCGATGGCGCTTTGCATGTAGTCGGCATCGGCATCGTCGCCTGTGCCGATCTCGGGGCGGAACACGGGTTCTTCATCCAGCACGATGGTCTGCCCCAGTTTCACGCCGAGTGCGCCTGCGCCGCTGGTGAGTAAGATGCCCTCTTCTGCATCTGTCCAAGTGGATGCTTGATTGCGCCAGCAATAGGCGGTGTCTTCGAAGTTACCCACGATGGCGAAGGTGGCCGCAGTGAGGCGCAGGGGCAACCATTCCATGATGTGATGCGCTTGTCGCGCGAACACGCCGAAGTCACCGAACTCGGCCTTGTCATTGCCCCCCCACTCCGCCCCCAAGAACAAGGCGATGCGATAGATGATGGCGCCGATGGGACCTAGCCCCAACATCATGAAGATGACGAACCAGAACACGACGCCGAAGACGTTGCGGTGCGAGGCGAGCAAAGCTTGTTCGATGGTGACGCGTGCCACTTCTTCGCTGCTCAATTCGCTGCAAGACTTGCCACTCCATGCGGTCAGCAAGGCGCGTGCTTTATCCAGCTCGTTGTCGCGCAGTGCTTTGTGGATGTCGGTGAAGTAATGGCTGAACTTGCGGAAGCCCATGGTGAGGTAAAGCACCAACACGCTGAACGCCCAAGCAAAGACGGGATTCGCCCCAAGCAATATCCAATGGATGGTGCTGACCACCACGAGCGGAACCGCGATAGCGAGTATCCAAGCGATGCGACCATGCTTGTGTTCGCCTGCATTGAAGTTGCGTTGGAAGAAGTCCACATAGGCAGCGAGCCATGTGTAGAGATACTTGCGGGAAGAGATGGGTTGTAGCTGTTCCAGCAGGAAGGCGGTGATCAAAGAGAGCAGGCTCATGGCATCAATAGGGCATCAGACTCGGATGGGAGAAAGATACCACAAGCCTGTGTAAAGAAGCTCTTAGGAAGACTCCAAAACCGTAGCGAGCGATTCGATGGCAAGGCGCACGGAGCACAGAAACCGGAATGTACAAAGAGTACATGAGGATTTCGAGCACCGCGCAACGCCGCCATCGGATTGCGCAGTAGGTTTTCGAGTCTTCCTAGGCGATCATGCCCGCCGCTACCGTGTTATTCGTCGCTTCGTCGATGACGATGAAGCTGCCCGTCGCACGGTCTGTGGTGTAGCTATCGAACACCAAAGGTTGCTGGATCTTGAGCGAGACACGCACGATGTCGTTCATATTGACTGCTGGGTTGGCGTGCTTTTCCAAGGTGTTCACATCCACGCGGTAATCGATGCTGGAGAACAGACACTTCGCCGTGCGTGTGGTGTGCTTGACGAGGTATTTACGGTTCTTATCCAGTGGCGCTTCCGACAACCAGCACATCATGGCTTCGAATGCCTTCTCTACTTTAGGTGGGTTCGCACTCGCTTTGACAAACATGTCGCCACGCGAGATGTCGATCTCGTCTGCCAAGGTGATGGTGACGGATTGTGGTGCGAAAGCAGTCTGCAGCTTACCGTCGTAAGTGACGATCTCTTTGACCTTGGTGCTACGACCCGCAGGCAGGATGGTGACTTCATCGCCCACCGATACCTCACCCGCTTCGATACGCCCCGCAAAACCACGGAAGTCGTGATGCTCTTCGCTCTGCGGACGGCACACCCACTGTACGGGGAAGCGGAAGTCGCTGGTGTTCACATCGTGATCGATCTCGACCTTCTCCAACAATTCGAGCAATGCTGGACCTTTGTACCAAGCCAGATTCTCACCACGATCGACGACCATATCGCCGACCAGTGCGGACATCGGGATGCAGGTCACGTCATGCAGATTAAGTTGCGCTGCGAATGCCTTGTACTCGGCGACGATCTCGTCGAAGCGTGCTTGCGAGTAGTCCACCATGTCCATCTTGTTCACGGCCAACACGATGTGCGGTACGCCGACCAGACTGGCTAGATAAGTGTGACGACGCGTCTGAGTCAACACGCCTTTGCGCGCGTCGATGAGGATGACGACAAGGTTGGCAGTGGATGCAGCGGTCACCATGTTGCGGGTGTATTGCTCATGACCGGGTGTATCACCGATGATGAATTTGCGTTTTGGTGTGGCGAAGTAGCGATATGCCACGTCGATGGTGATGCCCTGCTCGCGCTCGGCTTGCAGGCCATCGGTCAACAAAGACAGATCGACCGCCGCCATGCCGCGCTTCTCGCTGGTCTTGGAGATAGCAGAGAACTGGTCTTCGAAGATGGACTTGGAATCGTGCAGCAAGCGCCCGATGAGTGTGCTCTTGCCGTCATCTACGGAACCAGCAGTGATGAAACGAAGTAGTTGTGTCGTATTGCTCATGATTAGAAATACCCTTCTTTCTTACGCAACTCCATAGAGGCGTCAGAGGTTTGATCGTCCATACGGGTCGCACCACGTTCAGTGATGCGTGTACTTGCGGTCTCTTCGATGATCTCGTCCACTGTGCTTGCGGTGGATTCCACCGGTGCGGTACAGGTCATGTCGCCCACGGTGCGGAAACGCACGGTCGCCACTTCCACCTTCTCGCCCGGCTTGGGTTGCACCAGATGCGAGACGGGAATGACGTTGCCGCCACGACGGATGACTTCGCGTTCGTGTGCGTAGTAGATGTTCGGGATGTAGAGCTTCTCACGACCGATGTATTGCCAGATGTCCATCTCGGTCCAGTTGCTGATGGGGAACACACGGATGTTCTCGCCGGCATGCACGCGGGTGTTGTAGGTGTCCCACAGCTCTGGACGTTGGTTCTTTGGGTCCCACTGACCGAACTCATCACGGAAGGAGAAGATGCGCTCTTTGGCACGCGCCTTCTCTTCATCGCGGCGCGCACCGCCCATGCAGGCATCGAAACCGAACTCGGCGATGGTCTCAAGCAGGGTCACCGATTGGAAGGGGTTGCGTGGTTTGCTCTCGTCTTTAATGACGATAGTGCCGCGTTTGATGGAGTCTTCCAGTGAACGCACGATGAGTCGCTCATCCAAGTCCGCCGCCAATTTGTCGCGGCAGGCGATAACTTCTGGGAAGTTGTGCTCGGTGTCGATGTGCACCAACGGGAATGGGAACTT
>PNNY01000020.1 GCA_013824485.1 Sideroxydans sp. | reverse complement strand
ACCCAATCATCATCAGGAGTAGTAGCTGTTACTAAAGACTGTTTTTCAGATTCAGACTCAGACTCACAACCATTAAGGGTGGCTTGTGTAATTGTTGAAGGGGGGCTTGAAACCTCCCTTGATTTTCTTTCATTCTCAACGCGCCTCCTTCCCCCCTTCTTCCCGCCTTCGCTCATGCCAGCTCGTTGAGCCAAAACTTTCTCTCGGTACGATTCAAGGTCGGGCGAAATCAATGTGCCACTTTTGGTTGTTTCAAAGAAATTTAGAACCCTAGGGGTGAAGGTGTTTTCTACATCAGGCTTACCAAGAAGCGCCCCAAGTTCCATTTTATTGGAGGGTAATTCTTTATTCGCCCAACACTCACACCACATCGATAGCAGAAGTCCTCGCTCCGCCAGTGTCATGATGCGATAGTCACGCTTTGCCATTAGGTCAAAGGCGTAGAGCATGAACGCTGGCGATGTTCCCCTAGCGGCACTCACGCCCCCCTCCCTTCTGACAATCTCAACAAGTAGAGGTACAAACCCCAAAGCTCAATGAGTGACATTGAAGCCATATCTCCACTCACTCCAAGATATGAATGCCTCTCGCTTAGTGCTTCAAGGTTTACTAACCAATAACGATTCTCCATGGTCGCCCCTCACTTTTCTGATTCTGAAGAAGTGATTCGAGATTGCACCCAAGCATCAATATCTGATGCATTCCAAGCTGTGCAATTTTCAGAGAGTTTGATTGGCTTAGGAAATGTGCCTTTTTTCACCCAAGACCAGATGCTAGACCCTGACACTCCGAGCCGTTGTTTGAGATGCGGTAGGCGATAGAATTGCTGTGTGAACGGTGCGGAATTTGTAGATGAATGCATGATTTGAAATCTCCAATAAATAGTTTGGTGGATTACAAACCTGCCTCGCCAAAATGAAAAAGGGCGGAAACAGGTTAACCTGTCGCCGCCCCTCAAGAGCATCTAATGTCTATCCGCCGCCACTTACCAGTCACTAACTTTCCACAATGGGAACATAGACGCTAATCTACGGGTAAGCCTCGCTTCAAATGGCTACTGATGGCTTTGTACTGCATACAACACAGTTACTCAAGTAATATCAGTTGCTATGGAATTTAAATACACTGGTCATGCACGAAGCTTAACAACTTCTGCAATACTAAAATTGGCGCTATTCGGCTCATAGTCAACCCACTTAGGCAGTTTCTTCCTTGCCTCCAACATATCCAAGGTGTCCGCCCAAAATTGCATCATAGCTTTGCGATATTCCATGTAGTCAGCACGATTGTATGCAGCTCGAACTTGGTCTTTATCTCCATGTGCAAGCTGAGCCTCAATCATATCGGGGCGGATTGTGCCGAGATTATTGAGATAGGTTGAAGCAACCGACCGAAAACCATGCCCAGTCATTCGCCCTTTATAGCCAATATTCTCTATGACCTTCAGCACTGTGTTTTCGCTGATTACTGCACCCTTACCATTGCGACTCGGAAATAGATTCGGCAGGTGTCCTGTAAGTGGTTGAAGTGCGCGTATCACTTCCACTGCCTGATTCGACAAAGGCACCGTGTGTGGGGCACGCGCCTTCATGCGTTCGGCTGGGATAGTCCATATCCCAGCATCTAAATCAAATTCGCTCCATAGTGCGCCACGCACTTCACCAGTCCGCACAAAGGTCAGGGATAGCAAGCGGGTAGCAGCAAACACGATTGGACTGGATTTAGCGCGAAGCTGGTAAGCAGTCAGAGCGAGCAGAAAGTCTGGCATTTCCTTTTCAGACAATGCTGCGAAGTGTTGCACCTTGGGGCGCGGTGCAAGTGCACCTTTCAATTCTGCCGCTGGATTGTGCCTTGCCTTGCCACAGGCAATCGCATAGGCGAACACTGAGCGCACCCTTTGCAACACCCTACCCCTCACCTCAAATGCACTCCGCGCCTCCACTGCACGCACTACATCCAGCACATCAGGGGCTTCGATTTCAGTAATCGGACGGTGTCCGAATTTCGGGAACACATCGCGCTCTAGTGTGTTGAGCCAATCGGTTGAATGGTGCGGTGTCCACATCGGAGACTTCAAGGTGTGAAACTCGCGGGCAATTGCCTCAAATGAGTTTGCCGCTGATATTTTGGCTTGCCGCTTTTCAGCTTGCTTGATTGAGCTGGGGTCGCTGCCGTTGGCTAACAGTTTGCGTGCCTCATCGCGCTTCCCGCGTGCATCAGCAAGTGAAGTGTCGGGATAGACCCCCAAGGCTAGACGTTTTTCCTTGCCTGCGAAGCGATACTTGAGCCGCCAATACTTTGAACCGTTCGGCATCACCTCAAGATACATTCCGCCGCCATCTGCCATCTTGAATGGCTTGGCTTCTGGCTTCACTTTCCTCACTGCAACCTCGGTTAGCTTCATCGCATCACCTCGCTGGGGGCATATTTTGTACGCTGGGGGCACAAGTGCCTAAATTATGCCCCCAGTGCCCCCGCGATTGCAATAAACAGGAATGGACGAGATAAAACAAAAAACCCGCTATTCACAAGGAAGTTAGCGGGTTTCGTGTACGCCTTTGTATGGCGAAATACTGCAAATTGGTGCCGCCTATCGGATTCGAACTGATGACCTACCGCTTACAAGGCGGTTGCTCTACCAACTGAGCTAAGGCGGCGGTGAAACATGAAACTGGTGGGTCGGGCGAGATTCGAACTCGCGACCAACGGATTAAAAGTCCGCTGCTCTACCGACTGAGCTACCGACCCCTCCTAAAAAGGAGCGCGCATTATACGGGTTTGACCTCGACTGTCAAACGAATCACACCCCGTGATAACGCGTGGAATCGGGCACTCCAGCGGAAGTGAATCCTTCACTACGCAAACGGCATGAATCGCACCGCCCACAGGCTCTTCCGTCCGCATCGGCTTGGTAGCAAGACACCGTGATCGTGTAGTCCACCCCCAAACGAACACCCTGCTGAATGATCTGAGCCTTACTCAAATGCAACAACGGGGCGTGCAAAGTGAGTGGCTTACCTTCCACGGCGAACTTGGTCGCTAGATTCGCCATACGCTCGAACGATTCGACGTACTCAGGGCGGCAATCGGGATAGCCAGAGTAATCGACTGCGTTCACGCCAAAGAAGATGTCTTGCGCCTTCAGCACCTCTGCCCATGCCAGTGCGAGCGACAGCATGATGGTGTTACGTGCTGGGACATAAGTTGATGGGATGCCAGCGCTGGCATGCTCTGGAACAGCGATCTTGTTGTCAGTGAGAGATGAGCCACCGAATGCCGTGAGGTCGATGTTGATGACACGATGTTCGCGCGCACCAATGACGTTGGCAACATGTTGTGCAGCCGCCAATTCGGCATGATGGCGCTGACCATAATCCACGCTCAATGCATAGCACTCGAAACCTTGCTGACGCGCCATCGCTAGCACGGTCGCCGAATCCAAACCACCCGACAATAGAACGACTGCTCTCTTCATACTTAGTGCCCTGCCTCGTTTCCCCACAATATCTTGTGCAACTGGACTTGCAAACGAACGGGCAAACGGTCGCGCAAAATCCATTCGGCCAGCTCTTTCGGTGCAAGTTGTCCTTGTGCCGGCGAGAACAACACATCACATCGCTGTGCCAACTGATGCTCGTGCATCATTTGTTTCGCCCATTGATAATCCGCCTCGCCACACAAAACGAATTTGATCTCGTCTTGCGGATGCAGATGCTCTAGATTGCTCAATAGATTCTTCGCCATCTCGCCTGATGCCGGCGTTTTGAGATCGATCACTTTCGCCACGCGCTCATCTACACCCGACACATCCAACATGCCGCCCGTCTCGAGCGACACCTCATAGTCGGCATCGCACAGCACACGCATCAGCAGCAGGCTGTTTTTTTGAGCCAATGGCTCACCACCCGTCACCGTGACGAATCGAGGTGAATGTTGCGCGACCTGTTGCAAGATCAACTGTAACGACATTGTCTGCCCACCAGTGAAGGCGTAAGCCGTATCGCAATAGGTGCAACGTAGCGGGCAGCCCGTCAGTCGCACGAACACGGTAGGCAAACCAACGCGACTCGTCTCACCTTGCAGTGAGAAGAATATTTCGCTGATGCGCAACGATTCGTCGGCTAGTTTTGACATGGGTTAGTGGACTTACTTTAGAGTGGCGAGACGCTTCTTGGCTTTATCCGCCGCATCACTACCCGGGAATTGCGTGACGATCTGTTTGAGCGTCTTCTTGGCTGCGGTCTTGAACTTCAACTCGATCTGACATTCCGCCGTGTTCAGCATCGCTTCTGCCACGCGCGGATGATCTTGGAATCGCGTGACGAGGTTCTGATAGCTATCCTGACTGTTGGCGTAATCACCTGATAAGAAATAGGCATTGCCCATCCAGTAATAGACATTGGCCTCATGCACAGACTGCGGAAATTGGCGCAAGAAATCACGGAACGCGATGGCCGCACTTTGATAACTCTCTGCTTTATATAAACCATAGGCAGCTTCGAACGCGCGGTTCTCACCCACGGGGTTGGCGCTCACATCCTTGGTGGCATCCACCAGGTTCGAGGCTACAGGTTTAGGAGTGGCTCCTGCCTCCCCCGATTCGACTTGGCGCAACCGAGTATCCAAGTCGATGTAAAAATCTTTTTGTCGTTTTTCGACATCTTGTAGGTTGTGCGCCCACTCTTCATTCTGACCGCGCACTTTGCGCAGTTCGTCTGAATGCACTTCCAACTGCATCTGCAGATCCAACATTGAGCTGATGGCGTGCTTGTTCACTTCCTCGGCAGCATTCAGCTGCGCTTCCAACTTGGCAATACGTGCTTCTAGTAGCTGTATCTGCTTGCGTGCGTCTTCATCAGAAAACAGCCCCGCATGAGCGGGGCTGTTTACCAACAACAAGCTGCACAACAAAAAGACAGCTTTATTCACTTTTACTTAGCGATGTCGTAGCTGATCTCTGCACGACGATTCTGCGCCCATGCTGATTCGTCATGACCTGTCGCAACTGGCTTCTCTTCACCGTAGCTGACAGTAGAGATCTGACCGTCCTTCGCGCCTGCTGCAACCAAAGCCTTCTTGGTGTTCTTGGCACGACGTTGACCCAATGCCAAGTTGTATTCGCTACTACCGCGCTCATCTGCATAGCCTGCAACACGAGCCTTCAACAAAGAGACTTTGCCGAGGTTCTTGCCGTGCGCCATGATGGTCTCTTTATCCGCAGCTTGCAGCGCATCGACGTTGGTGTCGAAATACACAGTACGTTTGTCGAGCAAAGCGAGTTCAGCCGCTTTCGCATCTGCGTCCGCTTTAGCTTTTGCAGCAGCCGCATCCGCAGCAGCTTGAGCAGCGGCAGTGTCTGTGCTCGCAGCAGGAGTAGCCTGAGAAGAAGTAGCAGCCGATGTACTTGCAGAAGTATCTGCAGCAGTGCTGGTTTCTGGTGCTGCTGGTGCAGAAGAAGCTGTTTCTTTTGGTGCTGGGCTAGAACAAGCAGCCAACAAAGACACAGTGATCATTCCCAAGATAAGTTTATTCATTTCGTACCCTTTCATTCAATTCATCGCTTTGATAAAAGGCCCCCAGACAGGCTCTCTAATATCCCCACTCTGGGCAACCATTTTTTGCTTCACACGTCCGTCACTTGAAACGGTCGCCAATATACCACGCCCAGAGGACTCCGTAGCGAACAGCACTAGTTTGCCATTGGGCGCGAAGCTGGGTTTCTTGTCGAGCGCGTTCGAAGTCAGATATTGCACTTGCCTGCTTTCCAAATCATGCACCACGATGGAGAAGTTGCCGCCCGAATACAGAGAGTAGACGACATTCTTTCCATCGGGGCTATACCTTGGAGAGAAGCTATTGCCAGATTCGAAGGTCAGGCGTGTCGCACGACCACCATCCACCGACATGCTGTATATCTGCGGCGAGCCGCCTCTGTCGGAGGTGAATAGCAACGATTTCCCATCTGGCGAAAAGGTCGGCTCGGTGTCTATCGTATCGCTGAACGTGATACGCCTAAGATCCGATCCATCCACGCCGACCAGATACAGCTGAGAACTATCATCACGCGTCAATACCAGTGCCAGTTGGCTGCCGTCAGGTGACCATGCAGGTGCGCTGTTGCTGCCGGGGAACGCTGCCATCAACACACGCTCACGGGTACTCAAAGTCTGTACGAACACCATGGCTCGGCCTTGCTCGAAACTCACGTAGGCGATACGCGTCCCGTCGGGCGACCACGCAGGTGACATGATGGGTTCTTTCGAATTCAACAGCGCTTGCTCGCCATAGCCATCACTGTCCGCGACCACCAAGCGGTAGTTGCCTTCATTGCGATTCACATAGGCGATGCGCGTGCTGAACACCCCCGGCGTGCCCGTGAGCCGTTCATAGACCATGTCGGCGATGTGATGCGCGATGGCTCGCGACTGCTGCTTCTTAGATGAGACAGTCAACTTCAACAGTTCACTTCGACGCACCGTATCAACCAACTGAAAAGTAACGACGAGCTTGTCGCCTTCTTGCTGAGTGACCGATCCGATGAGCAATGCCTCGACGCCACTCCATTCGGCATACTTCACCGCATTCGCATCACGTGGCGATCTGCCTGCAGGATCGACCAATTTGAACAGCCCAGTCCGCGCCAGATCGTTCGCCACCACTTCGCTGATACGCTGCGATTCATCTTCGCCTGTGAATCGAAGAACGGATACGGGCGTTTGATGCTCGCCCGCACCCGTTATCTCGATGGTCAATTCAGCACGCGCGAATTGAGTGAGACAAAGAAAGAAAAAGAATGAATAGATTCGAAGCATTTTTATTCCTGTGGTTTGATGGTCAGTCGCAATTCTCTGAACATCTTTTGCAATCCAACATCTGTCGGCAGGGGCAGCGGTTGCGCTTTGTAGATGGCCCGCTCTGCTGCTTCGTCATACGCGCGATTCCCGCTACTCTTCACCAATTGCACATCCATCACCATGCCGCCTGGTAGCATCGTGACTTTGTATTCTGCCTTAGCATCCGCTGGAAGTTCAGGCGGGATACCGACAATATTGCGTCGTATCTTGCTACGGATCATATCTTGATAACGTCCGACTTCCGCTGACGTTGCTGCCGCGATCTCTGCACGCATCGTCTCCCTCATTGCCAAGCGGCGCTTCTCCGCATATTCCTCTAGCAACCTCTGTTCTTCCGCTTGCTTACGCTCTTTCAGCTCTTTCGCGCTGGGCTTGGTCGGTTCAATCTTGCTGGCTTTTTTCTCACGCAACTCAATGTCCGCAGACTTCGCCTGCGGCGCCTCCACTTTAGCTTCGACTGCGGGTGTCGGCTCCACAGCGGGGACTGGAATTTGTTCTGGAAGCGGCGCTACGACAGGAAGACTGTCCCATAGTTCAACCGAGAAATCTTCTGGAGGCTGTGATTGCCAACGTACACCCACCACCAGCAAGCCGATGAATGCTGCATGCACCGCCAATGCCAGCAAGCCAGCGGGCACACGATAAGGCTCTGGGTAGTTCAGTGCGTGACTCATTTCGCCTTGGTGAGCAGACCGATCTTCTTGATGTTCTGCTGTTGCAACATATCCATCACCTCGATCACTTCTTCATAACGTACTTTCTTGTCTGCGGAGATGACTACGGATTGTTCTGGATTGTTAGCAACCTTCTTTTTGATCGTTGCAGCCAGCTCATCACGCGACACTGGCACTTCCACCTCGCCTTTGCTGTGGTCACGCAACGCAAGCGTCGTATCTTTTTTGATGATGACTTCGAGTGGCGAGACAGGTGGCGTGAGTGACTTCCCTACGCTAGGCAGATCGATCTGCCCCGGATTCATCATCGGCGCAGTCACCATGAAGATGACAAGCAACACCAACATCACGTCGATATAGGGAACGACGTTGATCTCGTTCATCAAACGGTTGCGTGTGCGGCGATACGATCTCATCTTTACGCAACCTTAGGGTTGACGCTGCAACACGTTGGAGAACTCTTCCGAGAAACTCTCGAAACGAGAAGCCAAACGATCGATGTCACGTGCGTAACGGTTGTACGCCACCACGGCAGGGATCGCCGCGAACAGGCCCATCGCCGTTGCTACCAATGCCTCGGCGATACCCGGCGCGACTTGCGCCAGTGTCGCCTGCCCCACACTGGACAGACCTCGGAACGCATTCATGATGCCCCACACCGTGCCCAACAACCCTACATAAGGGCTGACCGAGCCGACGGTCGCCAAAAAAGAAAGGTGAGATTCAAGATGATCCATCTCACGCTGGAAACGTGCGCGCATGGCGCGACGCGTACCGTCCATCACCGCAGCGCTATCGACGCCATGTGTCTTCTTCAACTTCACATATTCTGTAAAACCTGCCGCGAATATCTGCTCCAACGCACCTTGGTCGTGACGCAATTTGCTACTGGCTTGTTGATACAAAGTCACCAGATTCGGATTGTTCCAAAACGCTTCTTCGAAATCACGCGTCTGCCTCATCGCAGCGCGCACCGCGAACATCTTTTGGAAGATGTACCACCACGACATCAGCGACACGAACAACAACAAACCCATCACCATCTGCACCAGCAAGCTGGCATTGGCGATGAGATGGAAGAACGATAGGTCTTGCAGAATATTCATATGGCTAATCCCACTGTTTTTTCAACACGTCAGGTACGCTCACCGGTTTGAAGGTTTCTACGTTCACACACACGAGATGAACCTCACCTTCGGTCAGCAACTCATCACCTCTCTGCACTTTTTGATCCAACGTGATACGACTGCGCCCGATCTCTTTGACTTGCGCCGTCACCGTCAACATATCGTCGAGAAGTGCAGGTTTCAAATAGTCCAGCTTCATCGAGCGCACCACGAACACCACACCCAACTCTTTCATCAGCCCGGCGTTGCTGTAACCAAAGGTGCGCAACCACTCAGTCCGCGCGCGTTCCATAAAGTTCACATAGCTGGCGTGATAAACGACACCGCCCGCGTCGGTGTCTTGAAAATAGACCCGCACGGGCCATGCAAAAACTTGGTGATACTTACTCATCCCACAGCTCCTTGTTGTTCGTGCTGCGCGGTTGGATCAGGCCGAAATGTTGGTAAGCATTCGCCGTGGCGATGCGTCCACGCGGTGTGCGTTGCAGATAGCCTTGTTGGATGAGATAGGGTTCCAACACATCTTCGATGGTGTCGCGCTCTTCGCCGATGGCGGCTGCGAGGTTGTCCACCCCAACTGGCCCGCCCATGAATTTTTCAATGACGGTCTGCAACAACTTTCTGTCCATCACGTCCAGACCTTGCGAATCCACATCCAACATGGTCAGCGCAGCATCTGCCACTTCGCGCGTGGCATTGCCATCGGCTTTCACGTCTGCAAAATCGCGCACACGGCGCAACAAACGATTGGCGATACGCGGTGTGCCGCGCGAACGTTTGGCGATCTCCAATGCTCCATCTTGCGAGATAGGTAATTCCAACAAGCCAGAAGAACGCGTGACGATACGTTGTAATTCTTGCGCGGTATAAAACTCTAATCGCGCCACGATACCGAAACGATCGCGCAAAGGATTGGTCAACATGCCTGCACGCGTGGTCGCGCCGACCAAGGTGAACGGCGGCAGATCGATCTTCACCGAACGCGCACCCGGGCCTTCGCCGATCATGATGTCTATCTGGTAGTCCTCCAGCGCGGGATACAGGATCTCTTCTACGACAGGTGAGAGGCGATGTATCTCATCGATGAACAACACATCGTTGGGTTCGAGATTGGTGAGCAATGCCGCCAAGTCGCCAGCGCGCTCCAGCACTGGGCCAGAGGTATGGCGGATATTGACGCCCATCTCACGCGCGATGATCTGCGCCAAAGTCGTCTTGCCCAGACCGGGTGGGCCGAACAACAACACGTGATCGAGCGGCTCTTTGCGCATCTTCGCGGCCTGGATGAATATCTCCAACTGCCCGCGAATCTTCTCCTGCCCCACGTATTCGTCGAGCTGCTTGGGGCGCAAGGCGCGTTCCAGCGCCTCCTCCTGCTGAGAGGCAGGCGCGGCAGAGATGATGCGCGGCTCTGCGGTCAGGTCGTCGTGTTTGATCATGCTTTGGATAATAACTTAAGCGCTTGGCGGATGCCGCCCGAGACATCGGCATCCTTGGGCAATTGCTTGGCCGCCCAATCCGCCTCTTTCTCGTTGTAACCCAACGCCAACAGAGCGTTAACAATATCGTTGCTGGGCGAAGCAATTGCCGAACTTTGCACAGAACCAGTGCCACTCACTGTGAATTTCCCTTGCAACTCGAGCAATAAACGCTCGGCTGTCTTCTTGCCTACACCGGGAATCTTGGTGAGTCGGTTCGCATCCTTGTTCGCCACAGCCGCTGCTAGGTCGGCGATGCTCAAACCGGACAACACAGACAGCGCCAACTTCGGACCGACACCACTGATCTTGAGCAACTGACGAAAAGCGATGCGCTCTTCGTGTGTCAGAAAACCGAACAGCAGATGTGCATCCTCGCGCACGATGAGTTGCGTGTGCAGCACCACCTTCTCATTGAGCGCAGGCAGGTTGTAGAACGTACTCATCGGCACATCCACTTCGTAACCCACGCCCTGCACATCCAACACGATCTGCGGTGGGTTCTTTTCCAGCAATGTGCCGCTCAATCTTCCGATCATATGTTTCCCTTACTCAATATCAATGCCAGCGATAACAACGCACCATGCACCATCATCGCAGCGATGGTCTGCTTGATGGCCTCACCCAATAATTGCGGTTGCGCCGCGTGTCGCAATAATGAGCCCGCAGCCTTCACACTCAAAGGCAAAGCAAGTAGTGCCGATAGCGCCAGCAATGGCAACCAAGCCAACACCACACTTAGCAGCAACCATAGATAAGCCAAAGCCACGATCAGCACATATCCCCAGCGTGCATGCTGCACATCCAATCGCGCAACCCAATGCAACTTACCCGCCGCCGTATCCGCTGTGCGGTCGGGGAATTGATTGATGTAGAGCAAGTTCATCGTGAGTAATGCGTAGGACAATCCCGCCACGAACGGAGCGGCATCGTAGTGCTTGCTCTGCACGAAATAAGTCCCCACCGTGATGGACAATATCCCCGCCGTCACACACAGCTCACCCCAGCCACGACTATTCAATTTGAACGGAGTCGCCGAATAAGCCCAACCAATAAATAGCCCAACCAGTCCAACATACAGTAATTGAGGTGCAGAGCGCGACATCAGCCACAAGCCTGCCAGCGCGACGACGGCCAATAAGGCAAAACCGAAATTTCGCGTCTGTGCCAAGGTCAGCACACCGTTTTGGATGAAACGGCTACCGCCCGTGAATGGAAAGATACGTTCCACGTTTTGCGCATCCGTTCCGTTCAGCGCATCGTAATAATCATTGAGTACGTTCACGCCGGCATGTGCCAACAGCGCGAACAGCACGGTGACGACTGCCAGTGTCACATCGAAATCGAGAGCGGCATGCCATGCGACTGCCAAACCGAGCAACGCCGCCATCAAACTTGCCGTGATGAATGCAGGACGGGTCGCCGCGAAATAGCGCGCAAATGGATTTTGAAAAGCGATGATCGTCGGCTCCATGGGTTGCATCACACCAATCTCCCACCTTTGACGCGAAATCCTTTTGTTGCCAATGCGCCCAAACCCATCCCACTATGCGCATGACAGATCGCACCCGCCAAAGCATCCGCCGCATCGGGGCTGGGAGTACCTGACAATTTCAACAACCTCACCACCATTTCTTGCACCTGCTCCTTGCTCGCATGCCCGTTGCCCACCACAGCTTGCTTCACTTGCAACGCCGTGTATTCCGCCACAGGTAGATCAGCTTGCACCGCCGCACAGATGGCCGCACCGCGCGCTTGCCCAAGCAGCAAAGTAGATTGTGGATTCACGTTAACGAATACCTTTTCGATAGAAACTTGCTGCGGGTGATGCTGCGCGATGACCTCGCCCAAACCACTCAAGATGACTTTTAATCGCTCAGGCAATTCACCATCTGGTGTCTTGATGCAACCGCTAGCGACGTAATGCAGTTGCTGACCTTCTTTGTCGATGACACCGAAGCCAGTGATACGTAGGCCTGGGTCGATGCCGAGGATACGCATCAGCCTTCGATTGAAGCAGTGGTATAGACTTCCTGCACATCATCGCAATCTTCCAACGCATCCAACAGCTTCTGCATCTTCACCGCATCATCGCCCGTGAAACTCACTTCGTTCTCAGGTCGCATGGTGACTTCGCCCATCTCCGGCTTGAAGCCAGCCGCCTCTAGGCGCTGCTTCACATTCACGAACTCATACGGCGCGGTGATGACTTCGATACTGCCGTCGTCGTTATTGATGATGTCTTCCGCGCCCGCATTGATTGCCACTTCCATCAGTGCGCTCTCATCCACACCCGGCGCGAAAACCATATATCCGCAGTGTTTGAACAGGAAGGCTACCGAGCCATCGGTACCAAGGTTGCCACCATATTTGGTGAAGGCATGGCGCACATCGGCCACGGTGCGTGTCTTGTTATCCGTCATGCAATCGACCATCACCGCCGCGCCGTTGATACCGTAACCTTCGTAGCGCAACTCCATATAGTCCGCGCCATCTAATTCGCCAGCACCGCGTTTGATGGCGCGCTCGACGTTGTCCTTCGGCATGTTCTGGTCGTAGGCTCTTTCCATCGCCAAGCGCAGACGCGGATTGATATCGGGATCGCTCCCACCCAACTTCGCCGCCACGGTGATCTCTTTGATCAAGCGTGTGAATATCTTGCCCCGCTTGGCATCCTGCGCGCCCTTACGGTGTTGGATGTTCGCCCATTTACTATGTCCTGCCATGTCTCTATTCCTTGCAAAAAATTCCGCGCGAATGGTAACACTGCGGACACGTCCGACCCAAATACTCGGTTACTCGTCAACCGGACTGAACACCGCGCGTTTTAAGGCGTAGAATCCTCGCAAATATTTTGTTTAACGTAGAAAAGGAGTATCACCATGAAAGTGCAACACGTATTGATGCTGACCGCTGGTCTTTTGCTTTCCAACGTTGCTTTGGCCGATGACGGCGCAGCTTTGATGAAGAAGAACAATTGTGGCACCTGCCACCAGGCCGAGAAGAAGACGGTTGGCCCAAGCATCAAGGCAATCGCTGAGAAATACAAAGGCGACGCAACTGCTGCTGATAAGTTGGCCATCAAAGTTCGCAAAGGTGGTTCTGGCGCGTTCGGTTCGATGGCGATGCCAGCAACTCCAGCTAAAGCGAGCGATGAAGACATCAAAGCAATGGTTGCTTACATCCTGAAGTAATCGTTTCCAGCATCACATAAAAATGGCCTGCTATCGCAGGCCATTTTTATTTCTGCAACTTCCTCTTACTTCTGATCGGGTCTGCCCATGCCGTTTGGCGCTGGTGCGTTCTCGTGCATCTTCTTCATGCTGTCGACGACCTCTTCCTTGGTCATTTTTCCGTCTTTGTTGGCATCGATCTCATCGTAGCGTTTAAATAACATCGGCATGCCGATCTCGGCCTCTGCTTTGCTCAAGCCACCATCGTGATTGATATCCACCTCATCGAAACGGCGGTCGAACGGGTCTTGGCCAAGCTGTCGCATGGGGCGATTTGCCCTGCTCTCGCCCATATCATGATGCAACTCTTCTTCAGTCAGCTTGCCGTCTTTGTTGGCATCCATCTCTTTGAAACGCGCGGCATGAAAAGCCTCGAACTCTTTCTTGGTGACTGCCCCATCTTTGTTCTTGTCTAATTCTTCTAGGCATGGACCTTCATGCCCTCCATGATGCTTGGCAGGACACGCTTGCGCCAACGGGGCGATGCTGAACAGGCTGCCGGCAACGATCAATGTCGATAATACTTTCATGGTGTGACTCCTATCTGGTTGACTGGCCCCTTTTGTAGCAAGGGTGACGCACAGACAGACTATCACGAAGGAAGTTCAGCCGCAGGTGCGCAGGTTATAATCCGCCGCAATTTTTCCAGCACCTCTCCATGAACATCTTTTACGAAGAAGACGGCGGTTTCAAGGTCGGCAATATCCTTGCTGACAACACCACCTCTCTGCAAGTCGAGAACACCCACGGCAAACGCAGCAAGATCAAATCCGCCAATGTGATGTTGCGCTTTGAGAGACCCAGTCTGTCTGAATTCTTGGCTCAAGCAGAACAAACCGCCGCCGAGATCGACGTCGATTTCCTGTGGGAAGCATCACCGCAGGAAGAATTTGAATTCAGCGCGTTGGCGCAAGAGTATTTTGGTCACGCGCCCAACCCCATCGAATCAGCGGGGGCATTGATACGCTTGCATGGTTCTCCCATGCATTTCTACAAGAAGGGCAAAGGACGTTACAAAGCCGCCCCACCCGATGCATTGAAATCAGCACTCGCCAGTGCCGAGAAAAAACGCCTGCAAGCCGAACAACAGGAACGCTACATCGCGCAACTGATCGCCTTCCATCTGCCCGCTGAATTCGCCGACAAGTTGTCGATGATCCTTTACAAACCAGATCGCAATACCATCGAGGTGAAGGCTGTTGAAGCCGCCTGTGCGGCGACGCATCTCTCTGCCGCACATCTATTGGAAAAGTGTGGCGCGCTCCCTTCCATTCGCGATTTCCACTTGAACAAGTTCCTGTTTGAGAACTTCCCACGCGGTGTTGGCTTCCCTGCAGTGACGGTGGAAGAACATCCCGAATTACCGTTGGCCAAAGTCAACGCATTCAGCATCGACGATGCCAGCACCACCGAGATCGACGACGCCTTCTCCATCGAAAAACTGGAAGACGGCAACTGGCGCATCGGCATCCACATCGCCGCGCCCTCGCTTGGCATCCCGCTGAATTCAGACATCGACAAGATCGCCGCTCAGCGCATGTCCACTGTGTACATGCCGGGCGACAAGATCACCATGTTGCCGGACAACGTCGTGCAGGCCTTCACACTATGTGCCGATAAAGTCTGCTCAGCGCTCTCCCTGTACGTGGAAGTAAACGAAGCGTTGGAGATCGTAACTAGCGAGAGCCGTATCGAGCGGCTGCACATCGCAGCCAACTTGCGCCACGACACACTAGAGCCTTTGTTCAACGAAGAGACACTGGCGGAAGGCAAACTGGATTACGCCTACGCGCCTGAACTAAAATTGCTGTTCGACTTTGCCAACGCCCTTGAAGCCGTGCGTGGAAAATCATCTGACAACAGCAACCAACAGATCGACTACACCTTCCATATCGATAACGACCACGTCACTATCGGCCATCGACTGCGCGGCTCACCCATCGACAAGGTGGTATCTGAATTGATGATCCTCGCCAACAGCATGTGGGGCAAGTTGCTGGACGACAACGCAGTTCCCGGCATCTATCGCACGCAGAACAATGGCAAGGTGAAGATGAGTACCGTCGCCGCTCCGCACCAAGGCTTGGGCGTGACACATTACGCATGGTCTAGTTCGCCGTTGCGCCGTTATGTGGACTTGGTGAATCAACGCCAACTCATCAGCGTGTTGCGTGGCGAACCACCGACTTACGCCAAGAACGACACCGCACTGTTCGCCATCCTGCGCGACTTCGATACCGCCTACACCACCTACAACGAATTCCAACGCGGCATGGAACGTTACTGGTGCTTGCGCTGGTTGCAACAGGAAAAGATCACGCAGATCGATGCATTACTTTTGCGTGAGAACCTCGTCAAGATCGGCGACATCCCACTGGTCGGGCGTGTACCGTCCATTCCTGAACTTCCTGCCAATACGAAGGTGATGCTAGAGATAGTGACTATCGACCTGCTCGATCTGAACTTTGAAGCTCGCTACGTCGCGCAAGTGGAAACGCCTGCATGAAGATGCTGATAGCCAAGACCTTGCTGGTAAAAGAACGCTTGTCGTTCGCCATCTCGTTCTCGCTGTTCTTGCACGCATTCATCATCTTCGGCATCGCATTCGACATGCCCGATGCAGGCAAACTCGCCAAGGCCTTGGAGCCGCTAGAGGTCACCTTGGTCAACAGCAAATCGAAGAACAAGCCAAGCAACGCAAAGGCTTATGCGCAGAACAACCTTGATGGTGGCGGCAACACGGAAGATGATCGGCATGCAGGCACGCCCTTCCCCATCTTGGGCGATGCCCAGCAATTCACGCCAGAACAAGCTACACAGAAGGTGAAGGCGCTGGAACAAGAGGTGAAACGACTGCTTACACAAGCCAAGAGCAACTACACCGTAGAACAAAAGAAGACTGTGACGCAACAAGCGGACAGTACGATCAACGGTCAAGACCTTGTGCAACGCTCACTCGAGATCGCGCGTTTGGAAGCTGAGATCAGCAAGAGCATCTCGCTGTACGAGAAGATGCCCAAGCGCAAATTCATTGGCGCACGCACACAGGAATATCGCTACGCACAATATGTGGAAGACTGGCGCGGCAAGGTGGAACGCATCGGCAACATGAACTATCCCGAAGCCGCACGTCGTCAAAAGATCTACGGCAAACTCACGCTCACCGTGAACATCCGCTCCGACGGCAGCGTGGAGAACATCGAGATCAATAAATCATCTGGCCAGCGCATCCTCGATGCGGCAGCACAACGCATCGTCAAACTCGCCGCGCCTTACGCACCGTTCCCGCCGGACATCCGCAAAGAGACCGACATACTAAGCATCACCCGCACGTGGACGTTCACCACCAACGATCAGCTTGAGGCGGAGTGAGCAATTCAATACGTTATCGATAACGAAAGGCCAGCACCGTTATCTGCACTGCCATTCGCAAACCCTTGCATCACGTAACCACGCAGATAGGTGTCTGTGCCTAGTTGTTGACTTACATAGAGTGTGGCATCGCTTTGTTCGGCACCAGTGATGGATGCCTTTTGCGCATAACGGTAGTCCATGCCTAGACTAGTTTCTTCACTCAGACTGTAGCGGGTGCCGATCGAGCCGAAGAAGACATTGTTCATCGGCGCGGTTGTTGAACTGCCGACCACTTCGTAACCAAGTGAGAGGCTGGGTGAGAAATCACCGAAGCGGGTATAGGAATACATCTGCACCGAATAATCATTCAAGCCAGAGCCGAACGCTTTGTTCGCCGTGCCGAATTTGACTCGGCCAGTCAGGTCGATACCTGAATCAAAATCATCGTTCATGTAGAGATTGTAGGTAGCCATCGTGACCACATCACCTACCCCAGTTTGGGTCGTCCGTGTCTTTGTCACCGTTGTCGTGGTCGTGGAGGTCGCACGCCTTCCTCCTGTTCGACCGCTGACCACCACATCCCCCGCACCACTAACGATCAGATAAGGGACTGTCAATCGCAACGACCATGCACCTGTCTCATACAGCGCGCTGACAGGGATTGACGTCGTGTTCGTGGTCGAGGTACCACCGTATTTGCCTGTGCTGAAATCAAAGCCGCTACTCAATGTGAGGTAGGACTCATCGTCTGCGTGAGCGATGGGCAAGCTACCAACTACTGCTGCCATCAATGCGCCAAATAGCAATTTTTTGTTTCGTTTCATTTTCATCACCTATCTTTAATCAATGGCCACGGCCGCCACCGCGATGCATCATGCCACTACCACGCGCATTCATTCTGGCAGCGCTATCGTTTCGTTCGGCCCGTGCGCGATAACCTTGGCCATAGCCACCGCCTGATTTTTCAGTTGCATCTTGCATCGAGGGTTTCTCTGCTTTCGATTCTGTCATGTTATTTTGTGATGGCAGATTCGCTTGCTCAATCTGCTGCTGAAGTTGAGCGCGGTAAACCTCATACTCCTGCGGCGTCATCGTGTTGCTTGGTGCCCCACTAGAAATATCAGGCGCTTGCGCCCAAGCCGACGACACACCCATCATCATCCATAAGATCAATGTGACTAATATTTGATTGGTGTTGTGCATGTCATCCTCACTAGCTATTCAGCGCTAATTCATATCTATCAGATACCGCATTGCTCACTTGGTGTGCTGGTGATCGCATCCACTTCAGTTTGAGTGATGATCTGTGCAGTGTAGGCCACGCCCATACGACTCACAAAAGAACGCAGGTGATTACGTGAACCACACAACAGGTTGTCGTAGGTCAGAATGATGGGCGTTTGATTCGAACCCGCGATGATCTCATCCTTGGCGTGTTGCACATCAACGATGTCATACTCTTCGATATACGCGCCCACTAACAATGCCTGATTAAGCGAGACTGCCCCGCGCGTCACAAGCTGCGTGTAGAGCCCGGCGATAGCGGTATTTGTGAAAGCCCCCGTCGCATCACTCACCACCGGATCGGCGATCCCCAGGTTATCGAGCATCGCTTTCACACTATCCATGTGCTTCTGTTCCGACTTGGTGGCAATGTTGTAAAAGGTTGGTTCTAACCATTGGTTGTACAGCGTCATATACACATCTCTAGCCATCTTCTCTTCCTCGCGGACGAAGAGCATGGTTTGCTGTTCCGTTCCGACAAGTGGCAGCAAAGTGCCAAGATCGATGGTTCTTGAACCACCGCCACCTTGCCCCCCTGCGCCGCAGCCCGTCAGGGCGGCGATGGAAAGAGTGAGGAATACGAAACGGACTAGAGATGTGTTTTTCATGATGAGCTATCGATGTGTGATGTGAGTGGACGGTTAGATCAACGGCCTGCACCTTGTCCGCCGCCTGCGCCACCTTTCGAGCCCGCACCTGAACCATCACGCGCCTTCACACCTTGGCCCTTGTTTGCGCCGCCTTTGGAAGCACGCATCGCAGCACGTTGCTCGGCGGTCATCTCAGATTGTTTCTGAGCACGATAGGCATCACGCTCTTCTTGTGTCATGTTGGCCGTTGCCGCACGATGTTCTGCCTGAATCGTGGCACGATCTTGCACTTGAGTGGTGGCAGGTGCGTCTGCGGCAAAAGTGGAACCCGCTACAGCCAGTCCTAATGCCAGTACGCTGTTGAATAGAATCGTTGTCGTTTTCATGATGATCTCCTAGGTTGTTTAACTAAAGATCAGGTTGCTTGCCTGATGGATGCATAGTGAGCGTGAGGCGTTACGGGGTGATTTCTGCTTTGCATCAATTTGTAACGATGTGTTACAGAACGGGTTCGGGCTGAGACAGTCGCTTTGACCATCGGGTATAGTGAAGCCATGGATAGCAAACGAATACTGGTGGTAGATGACGATGCTGGGCTGCGCGAGTTGCTGCAGGAATATCTCTCCGCGCAAGGCTTTCAAGTCATAACCGTGGCATATGGAAAAGGAATGGATGCGTATCTGGCAGACGAGTAAGCCGATCTCATCATCCTCGACCTCATGTTGCCGGGGGAAGATGGGCTGTCATTGGCGCGTAGGTTGCGCACGAAAGGTGACCTGCCGATCATCATGCTCTCCGCACGCGGGGAAGATGTGGACCGCATCATCGGCTTAGAAGTTGGCGCGGACGATTACTTGGCAAAGCCTTTCAATCCGCGCGAACTGTTGGCACGCATCCGAGCGCTGCTAAGGCGTAACGAGAAAGTCGCAGATAAAGCCGATATAAAGAAACCGGAAGAACATCGTTTCGGCCCTTTCCGCTTGAACCTAGAGTCACGTGACCTACACAAGAACGCTGTCAACATTCCGCTGACAGCGGGCGAATTCAATCTACTGAGAATCTTTGTCGATCATCCGAATCGTGTTCTTAGCAGAGATGGCATCATGGACCTGCTCAAAGGATACGAGCGCTCCCCCTTCGATCGCAGCATCGATGTACGCGTGACTCGCTTGCGTCGCAAGATCGAAGCCGATGCAAGTGCCCCAACGTATATCCGCACCATCTGGGGTGAAGGCTATCTATTCGTGCCGGGCGGTTAGCAATGCACCCCGCCAAGACACCGCGCTCACTCTTCCGCAGCACCGCCACCACGGTCGCGCTCGCGCTCTTCCTACTGCAATTCATCGTGATTGCCGCAACGGTGAACTACGTCGTTCTTCCCATGGCAAAACGTTCGGCGGACGACCTATCGGCCTTGCTGGTGCTGTCTGCGCAGACATGGGTGGAGCTACCCCCCGAGACGCGCAAAGACTTTGAACTTGAGCTGATACGCAAACACCAGTTCTTGTTGTTCGAAGATTTGCCTCCATTGCCCCCCAGAGACGAATTCCTTCCCTACTTGAGCTTGCTGGACAGCGCGCTGTCTACACGAACTGGTACAACGGTTTCCATCAAGGTGACCGAGCTAGAGACCACGTGGTTCTGGGCTGATATACCTACCGGCGACAAGCTGATCCGCATCGGCTTTCCTAAAGAACGCCTCAATATCAATCCGCCGATGATGTTGCTGTTGGCACTGGTGGCGATGATCGCGCTGACCTTATTCACTGCGCTTATCTTGGCGCGCCGCATCAGCGAGCCCTTGTCGCAACTTTCGCTGGCTGCAAAACGCATCGGCGCGGGCGAGTTGCCCGAGTCACTACCCGAGACCGACATCAAAGAACTGTCTGGTCTGGCACTCAGCTTCAACCAGATGGCCTTCCAAGTGCGCGAGTTACTGGCCAGTCGCACCGTCATGCTGGCAGGTATCTCGCACGACCTGCGCACACCACTGGCGCGGATGCGTTTGGCCATCGAGATGTTGCCGGAAGACACCGATCCTAAACAGATCGCCAGACTGCAACAGGACATCGACTATATGAACCGCCTCATCGGCGAGTTCCTTGCCTTGAGTCGCGACATGCAAAAGGAAACGCCGGAGCAGATCGACATCACAGGCTTGCTACAAGAGTTGGCGGACGATTTGAAAGATCAAGGGGCAATAGTGGAGTGGCAACCACACGGTCATGTCTTGCGTTCGGCTGGGCCGATCTCGCTACGGCGCATCTTGAGCAATCTGCTGGGCAATGCGCAGCGCTACGGCGCAGGTGGCACTATCACGATCAACTTGGAAACGAACGAGGCGGCCACCATCATTCGTGTGCTGGATAGAGGTCCGGGCATCCCTCAAGCGGAATTAGAAAACGTGTTCCGCCCTTTCTATCGCTTGGAATCTTCCCGCAACCATGCCACTGGCGGCACTGGTCTTGGCTTGGCTATCGCGCGCCAACTATCTGAGGCGAACGGTTGGGTCATCGAATTATTGCCGCGTTCTGGCGGAGGTACGGAGGCGCGCTTGACCCTCCCCCATATATTGCAATGATTGATGGTGTTAGCTCATGCCTTGGTTTAAACACCAAGATTCCGTTATCATCCGCACCATGTTGCGCGCCACCTTCCAATTAGCCCTACTCGTCTTCACCCTGCTGTTCGCCCAGCAAGGTGCGATGTCGCATGGCATTTCGCACACGCTGGCGGAGCAATCGCAAGATCAATCATTACCGCATGATACCCAGTGCGAGCTGTGTGCCGCGTATGCGCACATCGGCAGTGCAGTCGGCAGCAGTGATGTCCATTTCGATCTAGGCGTCACCACTAGCGTAGTCGATGCCGCCAACTCACCCAGTTCCCACACCACCCCCTTCGCCGCCTTCGCGGCACGCGCTCCGCCTTACTCTGCCTGATTCGAGTTGAATTCACGCACCACATGGTGTGTGTTTCTGTTCCTATTTTCGGAGTAAAAAATGCATAAAAAAATAAAGTCGGCTGTTTATTTAA
>PNNY01000019.1 GCA_013824485.1 Sideroxydans sp. | reverse complement strand
ATCAACCAGAAACGGTACACATCGGCGTGCCGTTCGGCTTTCTCAAAATCCTCGCCATAACGAGCGATCGCCTCATCCAATCGCTCACCGCTGGTCAACGCGAACAACTGCTGCATAGTGTCTTCGGTGGCTTTGCGGTAGTCCAGCAAGATGCGCGCGTGCTTGAGCAGCGATACGATCTGAGCACGTCGGAATGGGGTCTCCTGTTCAGCCATTTTTGCCAACTCGACCATGTCGTGCTCGACATGGTCACGCATCTCAGGCTGAAAAGTATTCTGGTAAGTCAGCATGTCCACTATCAAATGGTCGCGCAACGCTTGTTCCAGCGGCTCCCCACTCACCAACGTTGAGCTGATCTCTTGTGCTGCCAACGGGAAATAACGCAAAGAGTTTCGCAAAACTGCGTACTGGGATTTGAAATGTTCAAGCAATCGCACTTTCTGCTCATGTTGCTTACGGAATTGCTGGAAGGCTTGTCCTGCAGGATGCGACTCATCAACGAACAGGTCGGGGCGACGACGCTCGATGCTGGCGACCAAGGCCGCCATGTGCTGCTCCGTCTGCACTAAGGGATCATAGTTCTGCAACAGATTGCTATAGCGCCGCAACACATACAACGACAAGCGCTTATCGAACTGGCGCAGCTGCCGCAATTCGCTATTGAGGACCACTTCTTCGCGCACATCTACTGCAGTAGATTGCGCATACAAGAACACCAGCAACCCCAACAGCGCGAACCATCCCACTGAACGCCAATATCCTTTGTTGAGCATCATGGCTGTTGCTCCGCGACAGATCGGCCAGTCAGCGAGACTAGGAAAGCGACGATCGCCTCGACATCATCATCGGGCATGGCTCTCCCCAGCTGGTACTTAGCCATAGTGCGTACCGCATCGTTCAAATTATCGATGCTGCCGTCATGAAAATAGGGATAGGTAAGTGCCACGTTACGCAAAGACGGAACTCGGAAATAATGGCGGTCTGCTTCGTCGTGCGTCACGTTGTAGCGCCCGTTATCAGCTTCCGTATGATTGCCGCGATCCCCAAAATAATCGCCCATCAACCCCATGCGTTCATAGAAATTACCACCGAGATTGCTGCCCTGATGGCAACTCACACAACCGTAAGACTGGAACAACTGCCAACCACGCAGGGCTGGCGCATCAAGCGCTGTCTTGTCACCGCGCAGATAGCGGTCAAAAGGCGAATCGGGTGTGACTAGGGAGCGTTCAAAAGTGGCGAGCGCATCTTTGACATTGGAGGACGTGATGCCGTCTGGGTACGCACTCAAAAAACGCACACGATAATCCTCATCCTGCATCAGCTTGCCCAGCACCTGCCCCCAGTTGGACGCCATCTCCAGCGGGTGATTCACAGGTCCATCAACTTGCGCTTCCAGCGTCGGTGCGCGTCCATCCCAGAACTGCACAAAATTAAAACCGCTGTTAAGCACGGTAGGTGCATTGATCCCACCCACGCCACCATTCACGCCGAGCGAGCGCGCACGGTTATCTACTCCACCGCCACTCAAGTCATGACAACTGGCACAGCTGACTGAATCATCCGAAGATAGGCGCGCATCGTGGAACAGGCTTTTCCCCAAGGCAACCTTGCCTTTATCCAAAATAATATCGCGCGGTATGGGCTGGGTCAGCCCAAAATCCAGCGGCACCAAGGGCATCCATTCCACTTCTTTCATTGATGCACGTTTTTCGGATTGCCATTCGTTCCACAGCAACGCCACGAACATCAACACCAAGATGGCTAGCCCCAACCAAGCAAGACGCGTATTTCGCTCTATCCAATTTCTCACTTTATGTCTCATGCTAGCTAGTTATCCTTTGCATCTGAGATCCATCCTGCGCAGAAACGACGGGTCAATCAGCCCTTATGCGAGTTCAATCGAAGGTTCGATCTCTGATCTCAATCTCTTCATCCACGAACTTGTTCTTTATCGTTAACACATCATCAAAGTCAGTGAAGAAAGCCACTACACAACTTGGATCAAAATGTGTCCCCATGCCCTCGCGCAGCAACTCAGTTGCTTTTTCGATGCTCCATGCTTTTTTGTATGGGCGCTCTGAGGTCAAGGCATCGAATACATCGGCCACGGCCACGATGCGTCCGAACAAGGGAATTTCCTCCCCCTTCAAACCACGTGGATAGCCTGATCCATCGAATTTTTCATGGTGGCTGTGCGCGATCTCGGCAGCGATTTTCAGCATGTGAGAACTAGCTGTATTGAGCACTTCGTAACCGATGACGGCATGCTGCTTCATGATGGAGAACTCGTCCGGCGTGAGCTTGCCAGGCTTGAGCAGGATGAGGTCGGGTGTACCCACCTTGCCGATGTCGTGCATCGGTGCGGCTTCCAGCAACAGCTCTTGCTGCTCTATCGACAGCCCCAATACACGAGCGATGTGTCTGGAGTAATGCGCCATGCGGATGATGTGCGCACCCGTCTCTGGGTCACGATATTCGGCCGCCTTGGCTAGGCAGAAGATGGTCTCACGCTCTTGCGCCACGATCTTTTCTGTCGCCTTACGCACTTCTTCCGCCAGCAAGGCCGCGCGACTCTCCAACATCTTGTGGCTCTTGCGCAGAGTGAGCATGTTCTTGGCACGTGCAAGGAACTCGGCGTTATCCAAGGGTTTGGTCAGAAAATCGGTGACACCGTGTTGCAGTGCGTCAAGGCGCAACTCGACCTCGTGGTTCGCTGTCACCATCAGCACGGGATTATCGGGATGACGCACACGGAACTGCTTGGTCAGCTCGGTACCGTTCAATACCGGCATCATGTAATCGACCACCACCAAGTCGGGGTCGTTCTCCAGACACCACGCCAACGCGGCGACAGGATCGGTGAAACATACCGGCTCACAATCGGGTAGTTTTTTGACTAGATGTTGCAACAACGTCACGTTGATCTGTGCGTCGTCGATGACGGCTACTTTCATATCCCCTCCACTACCCTATCTCTATAGACCTCAACTGGAACTATCGGCAACATCCTCAGATTCTTTAGCTTTTTGTGTCGCTGGATCGAGCTCAATAGGTACCGGCAATTCGGTCGGCATCTGCGGCATCGCGCCGCCCTGTTGTTGGTAGCGTTTCAGCTGATAGACATAGGCCAACACTTCAGCAACGGCATTGAATAGCGCTTCGGGAATCGGCTCACCTATGTCGGTATGTTTATGTAACGCACGCGCCAAGGGGGGAGCTTCTAAGATAGGCACGCGATGCTCGGCGGCTATCTCTTTGATGCGGGCCGCTAGCAGATGCGAACCCTTTGCCACGACGATAGGTGCACGCATCTTGTTCTCGCTATATTTCAACGCGACCGAGTAGTGGGTCGGGTTGGTCACCACCACATCCGCAGTTGGGATGGCCGACATCATGCGGCGACGTGCGATCTCACGCTGCATGCTGCGGATACGTCCCTTGACTTGCGGATCGCCTTCGGTCTCTTTCGATTCCTGACGCACCTCTTCCTTGGTCATCTTCAGCTTCTTGTTGTGCTCCCACAGTTGGAACGGCACATCGATAGCGACGATGATGAGCATACCCATCATGATGGCAGCGAAACTCCACCAGATGAGGCCTCCCAAGTGAGGAATGGATCTTGTGACAGGTTCACCTATGAGCAGCATCACCGATTCCTTGTTATGCCATACCACCCACGCGCCGATCGTGCCGACGATGATGGTCTTGCCGATCGCTTTCAAAAGTTCAACCAGACTGTTCATCGAGAACATACGGGCGACACCTGCGATGGGATCGAGCTTGGAGAACTTGGGGGCGAGCGCCTTGGTGGAAAACAGCCAGCCATTCATCAGCAAAGGAGAGAATGCGGCCACCACTAGTACCAACAAGAGAAAAGGAGAGAACAGCACTAGGATGTCTATGCTCATGTCACGCAGATGCGGCAGCATCTGTTCAGGATTGAAGGCCAACTGGCGATCCAACGTCAGCCCCTCACGCAACATCGCGACCAAGGCCTGCGCGAAATGGGAACCCATTACCCACAGGCCCGCACCACCCGCCATCATCACCAGAAAAGTGGACAGCTCGCGCGAACGCGCGACTTGGCCTTCCTCACGCGCCTTATCTAGTTTGCGCTGTGAGGGCGATTCCGTTTTTTCGAGGTCGCTGTCTTGGTCGGCCATGGTTCCACCTTTATGGGTAAAGCCATTATGCGAATGCGCTGTCTAGTCAAAGGCTTGAAATGGAGGGATTTTCAGCCTTTGATGAAAGGATGGCATGGACTGCGACTAGCTAAGATGCCATTCATCGGCGAATCCCCTCAAGCAGCAGGCGGACGTGCCGATAGACCAAGAACAAGGAACTTGTCTGGAGGAGCAACATGAAAAGGCAGATCACACCGACCACCGTTGAAAGGATGATGCGCGAGGACGACTTCATCGTCTCCATGACCGACACCAAAGGTCGCATCACCTATGGCAACCGTATCTTCATTGAATTCTCGGGATACTCTGAAAAGGAGCTACTGGGTAGTCAACACAACATCATCCGTCACCCAGACATGCCGCGCGCGGTTTTCCAACTGCTGTGGGACAAGATTCAAAAAAAGGAAGAGTGCTTCGCCTACGTGAAGAACATGTCCAAGGACGGTGGCTTCTACTGGGTGTTCACCAATGTGACCCCCACCTTCAGCCCCTCAGGCGAGATCACGGGTTATTTCTCGGTACGACGTAAACCTAAACTCAGCGGCATCGAAGCAGTGACGCCGCTGTATGCCGCGATGCTGGAAGCTGAGAAGAAAGCTGGCCCAGCTAATGCCATTGCGACCTCGACCCAGATCTTGGTCGATGTACTCAAACAAAAAGGAATGAGCTATGACGAACTGGTCCTTGCAATTTAGGATTTCCGCCCTGCTATGGGCGTTCTCCTTCGGCACGCTGGTCACTATCTTGGCCAGTTTCTATCTGCACGGCTTCGATGCAGTGATGCTGACGTTCTTAGTCGTGGGCGTTGCCGTCGCCATTTGGGGGCAATGGGAAGCCAAGAAATGGCTATCACCTCTCCCCAAACTGGAAGCCGTCATCCACGAAGTCGCGGCGGGCAAATTCAATAGCCGCGTCACTGGCATATCGGATAGTCAAGATGAGATCAGCCTGTTGTGCTGGGACATCAACGACATGCTCGATCAACTGGCCGCTTTCTTCCGCGAACAAGAGACCAGCTTCCGCTCCAATCTGCACGGCGAATTCTCACGCAATGCGATGAATAGCGGTATGCACGGTGGTTTCAAAAAAGGACTCACCAATCAGAACATCCTGCTAGAAGGTATGACTCAACAAAAGTTAGCTGCGATGCGTAATCGCATCCTCTCCAGCGCGCATAGTCTCAATACTGACAACCTATTGAAGAACCTCGTCTCCAGCCAGACCGACCTAAAAGCGATCACAGACAATATGTCAGCGCTCGCCACGCTCTCCCGTCGCACTCGCGAAGATGCGGAAGAGAGCCAAGACTCGGTGAAAGATGTAGTTGGTCGTCTGTCCGGAATCGTAGAACGTGTGAACCATGCGAATGCGGCCATCACCCAACTCAATGAACGCAGTAGCGAGATCAATAAGGCGGTCGGCCTCATCACCTCCATTGCTGACCAAACCAATCTGTTGGCATTGAACGCCGCCATCGAGGCGGCGCGTGCGGGTGAAGCAGGACGCGGTTTCGCTGTGGTTGCCGATGAAGTGCGCAAACTGGCGGAGAACACCAAGAATGCCTCGGAATCCATCGGCAAGATCATGCTGATGTTGCAAGACGAGGCATCGAAGATGCTGACCGATTCTGAAGAGATGCACGAGATCGCCAATTCCTCTCAAGGAGCAATCAGCAAACTAGAACAGAAGTTCGGCCAGTTCTATGAATCGGCTGTCACCACCATGACGAGCGCGCGTTACGCACAAGACTTGAGCTTCGCCTCGCTGGTGAAGGTGGATCACGTCATCTACAAACAGCGCGCCTATGTGTTGATCAACGAACCAAACAACGACGACTTCAAGAAACTGGTCGGCGTGGATCACCAAGGATGTCGTCTAGGAAAATGGTACGAAGGTGCAGGTAAAGAAGTGTTCGGAGACGCGCCTTCCTTCCGCAAGCTTCTCGCCCCACACAGCAAGGTACATAGCTCTGTGCATGAGATGTTGAAACTGATGGAGGGGAAGTGGGAGCACGACGCAGAGATGCAGAACAAGATCATCGAGACATTGCAAAAAGCTGAGGATGCCAGCTTGGAAGTGATGAACATCCTCGACCAGATCGTGATCGAGAAACATCCCGAAGCCCATCTTGCGAATTGATGTCTACTGGAAGACGGCCTAGCCCCTAGGCCGTCTTCTCATATACCGTCTGACCACGAAGTTTGAAATACGCTGCTGCGTGATTGAAGTTCTCCGAATGCCCCGCAAACAACAATCCATCTGAGCGCACCAATGGTGCGAACTTCCTCAGGATGGCGAGTTGCGTATCCTTATCAAAATAGATCATCACGTTGCGACAAAAGATACCGTCTAATTGTCCGCGTATGGGGTAGCTGGCATCTTGTAGATTGATACGTTTGAATTCGATCATGCGCTGCAACTCGGGGCGCGCCAAGAAATAGCCCGCATCAGCAGGGGTAAAGAAGCGCTCGATACGCTGCAACGACAGTTTAGAGACGGCGTCCGCTTTGTACCGACCCGCACGTGCGGTCGCTAACACATGGCTATCCAGGTCAGATGCGATGATGCTGACTGAATGATCGAAGCCACCAAAAGTCTCCGCCACCGTGATCGCCATCGAGTAAGCCTCTTCACCTGTCGAACAGGCAGAACACCACAGCTGTATCGGGTGCGACTTGCCTAGCTTGCGCAGATGGTCGGCCAACAGATTGAAGTGATGTGCTTCGCGAAAGAATGAAGTGAGGTTGGTGGTGAGCGAGTTGGTGAAGGCCTCCCACTCACCCGCATTGTTGCGCTGCAAGAGCGCGAGATATTCGGCAAAAGTCTTCGCCCCTGTCGCACGCAAGCGTCGTGCTAGACGACTATAGACCAATTCCCTTTTGCTATCCGCAAGTGCGATGCCGGCGTAGTCGTGAATGAGCTTACGAATATGCAGAAAGTCTTGGTCGGTAAAGAGGAACTCGCGTGTGTGAGGCATGGGTCATTTTCTCCCTCAACAAAGAGGGACTCGTATCGGCTCTTAAACTGTCACCCAGGCGAATGACACAACAGACTATTGTCACCTTCACCCGCGACAGCGATACGCTCAAGCGATGCCAATACCAACATACTGTCGACCTCCATCTTTGCCACCAACTCCATTCCGCGCAGTGCATCCCCCGCATGGAACGCAGCGACAGCTTCTTTACCATTTTGGTGAAAACTCTGGTGGGGATTCGCTACCGCTTGGTAGCCATCTAATCTTGCAAAACATTCTTTTCCCTCACCTTCGAAATACCACTTACCTAGACGGCAGTTGGTGTGTGATGAGAAGCTGTCGGCTTTGCGGTCAGATATCTTCATGAACACTTTGTATATCTCGAATTTGTAGAGGATGTGATCGATCTTGGCGACTTCGACAAAGCTACGCAACGCCGCTGCCGAGATGGTGCCTTCCATGGTGTGAGAAAGGTTGAGCAAATGTTTCATGTTCTCCATCACATTGCCCACGTCAGCACTGAATGATCTGGATTTCTCTGCCCATGCTTCCATCTGAGTCTTGGCCGTGTTCGTCTCATTTTGGATGGCGTTCACGATGACCGATATCTCACTGGTCGCTTTGGCAGTCCGTTCTGCAAGCTTGCGCACCTCGTCTGCTACCACAGCGAAACCACGCCCTTGCTCACCCGCACGCGCTGCCTCGATGGCTGCATTCAAGGCTAGCAGATTGGTCTGATCGGCGATCTCTTTAATGAGTTGCACGATACTACCGATCTGCGCCGCCCGTTCGGTCAAGCCCTGAACGTTCTTTGAGGTTTGCAAGGTATCGCCCGACAGCGCGTCCAGACTGCCCGCGATGTTCATCACCGCTTCACGGTTCTTCACCGAGACATCAGCGGCTTCGATGGCATGTTGCTTCTCTTCACGCAATACATTCGCTGCTGCCGCTTGCGATTGCTGTAAAGAGATGAAGGACTCACCAAAACCCTGCATGTTGCCGTAGATCTTATCTGCCACTAGACACGCTGTCTTAGCGCCTGTCGCTTCGGCACGCAATGTATCTTGCTCGGATTCCAATCGGGCCAATTGCGCACGCAGAGCGGCGATGTCACGCTCATTTTCTGCCAATCGTTGTAGTGCGACTTGGTTTTCTTGTTTTAATTTTCCGCCAAACATGATGCTCTCCTATTCAAAATTTTTGGTTACTGCTGATTAAGATCAGTCTCAACCCTGATAACAGGTCAAACCTTGAATACCTCCACCGAGTTGCGCACTTCGCGCGCCTTCGCTTCAAGATCATTCGCCAAGCCGAGCAAGTGCTGCGCTGAATTCGAATTCTCTTCCGACATCTGCGAGACTTTTTCCGTACTCTTGGCCAATTCGTTGGCGGCGGCAGTTTGTTCGACCAATGCGGATGCGATGTCGTCGATCACACCCGATACCTCACCAAAACTATCTTGGATGTTCTTGATGGAGACTTGGGCCGTCTCGGCATCGCCCACACCTTGCTGGGTCGTCTTCACCACTTTGTCCATGCCGCTCAGAGCATGATTGGCAACCTCACCGATCTTGGAAGACATCTGATTGATCTCGTTGGTCGCCCCTGCGGTGCGTTCTGCCAACTTGCGCACTTCATCGGCGACTACCGCAAAACCTCGACCTTGCTCACCCGCGCGGGCGGCTTCGATGGCGGCGTTCAATGCCAACAGATTGGTCTGATCAGCGATCTCTTTGATGACCTTCACCACATCACTGATGCGTGAAGCGTCCTCACCCAAGCGAGAGACTTCGTTCGACGCTGTCTGAATGTCCTGTGCAGAACTGAGCAATCCACTCACAGTCTTGTTCACCACCTGCGCGCCCTGTTCTGCATTGCTACGTGAACTGTTCGCGATACGTTTCGCACTATCACCTTGGTCGCTGATGTGCGTGGTGGAGACGCTCAACTCTTCGATGGCAGCAGCCATGCTACTTACCGCATCAGATTCGTGATTGACGTTCTCTGCGATCTGGTTGGCAGAGGTGGCAAGGCTATGTGCCATATCGCCCACCTGTGCCGCTTGACTCTTCACCGAGGAGATCATGTCGCGCAACTTACCTTGCATGTGATACGCATTGGCCAGCAAGCTACCGGCTTCAGGAAGTTTTTGGGGCTGTTGAGAAAAATCGCCGTCTGCCATCGTGTTGACTATGGCGGCAACCTCTTTAGGGTCTCCACCCAATTGACGTATTACTTGACGACTAATCAAGGTAACCAAAGTAAAAGACAGTATTAAGGCAATTACTGTCCATAGACCCACCAGTATTTGTCGACTATGCAACCTTTGCTCTGCCAACATAATTTTCTCTGAAGCTTTTTGATTGGTGAATTCAACAATTTCTATACGAATAGCATCGATATGCTGCGTCAAAACCCTATCTATTCCATCAACACTCTTATCTGATGCTAAAGGGTCATTATGATAGTTATCCACTGCAAGAAGGTACTGCTGCAGAGTCACCTTGAACTCATTTGAAACCACGTTCATGCGTGCGGAAAAGTCTGGCATCTCTGGGTGATTTTTATGTAGATACTCAAGTTCAAGCAGTGCCTCGTGTAGTGCCGCTTCAAAATTCTTTCCTGAGACCACCATCTCAGCTCGATACTTTTCTTTCTTTTCCTGCACCATGCCTCGCAACCACACATTTTTGGCTTCTTTGGACAATACCAATACAGCCTCTTCCATTTCATTTACATGATTGACCAATTTAATTTTGGTATGTAGACCTGTCACCGTAGCTTTCTCTGTTTCTGTCGCATCGCGCAGAACGGTTACGCCAAAAACTACGGTTATAAGTAATACGCCCAATGAAACTGCTTCTAGCGCGAGAAATTTTTGTTTCAAACTTAGATTTGCAAGCATTTCACACTCCCCTTAATACTTTCGATGCAATTGCCCAATTAGCTGCCACGTACGTCGCTCAATAGCTCTTTGATATCCAAGATCAGTACGATGTCGCCTTCGCTGGACATGGTGACGCCCGCCACGCCTTTGGGGCGGAACGTATCAAGTGACTTGATGACCACATCTTCATGACCGACGAAACCATCGGCTGTCAGGATGAAACTGTTATTGCCGAACTGCATCAACACGCCCACCTCGGACTTCTCGCTACTGCCCCAACCGATGAGCTGGGTGAGCGGCAACACGGGCAACACTTCGCCGCGTACCACCATGGTGGCCTTGCCTGAGACTTGTTGCAGTTGATCTTTGGTGACGGGCAATATCTCGCGCACCATGGAGAGTGGCACAGCGAACGATTGGTCACCCAAGCGCAACACCAAGACCGGCAAGATGGCCAGTGTGAGTGGCAAAGAGATGGAGAAGGTAGAGCCTTTTCCGGGCTCGGAATGGATGGTGATGTTGCCGTTCAATTTCTCGATGTTGGTCTTCACCACATCCATGCCGACGCCACGTCCCGACACAGCAGATATCTCGTCTTTGGTGGAGAAACCAGGTAGCAGGATGAGCTCAAGACATTGGCTTTCATCTAAGGTGTTGGCGACCTCGCTGGTGATGAGCCCTTTTTCGATGGCTTTGTTGCGAATGACTTCGGGGCGCATGCCCTTTCCATCATCCGAGATGGTGATGAGGATGTGGTCACCTTCTTGGCGCGCACTCAATTCGACCAGACTCTTTTCTGGCTTGCCTGCTTCGCGCCGACCTTCAACCGTCTCTACGCCGTGATCGACTGCGTTTCTCACCAAGTGAACCAAGGGATCGTTCAAGTCCTCGATCATGGTCTTGTCCATCTCGGTCTCTTCACCCACCAGCACCAGCTCTACATCCTTACCCAAGGAACGGGCTAGGTCGCGCGCCAAGCGTGGATATTTTTTGAACAGGCGGCCGATCGGTTGCATACGCGTCTTCATCACCGCGTTCTGCAAATTGACCACCAGCATATCGAGCTGGGTCACAGATTGGTCGAGCTCTTGCAAAGTCTCCATGTCGTTGCGGCCCTGCATGATGTCGGAACGCAGATGGGTCAGTCGATTTTTAGTCAGACCAATCTCGCCTGACAGGTTTAACACCTGATCCAGACGCACGGTGTCGACACGAATCGTGGTTTCCTTGGCTTCCGCTGCGGGTACATCGCCACCACGCCGTCCTACTGTTGCACCCGGCACATCGGATGCACGACGACCAAACGCCTTACGCGTGGACTCTTCTTCGTCGATGGCTTTCTTGATCTCTTCTGGATCGCGCGTCACACCGACCGTCTCGGCGATGTCGTTGCCTGTGAGTGCTTTGTACAAGGCATCCCAATCGACATTCTCATGACCGATCACGGGCAATGTCTCTACGGATTCTGCAACTGCTGGAGCAGAAGTCTGCGCAGGTGCGGCTTTGGCTTTGCTGATCGCAGCAACAGCTTTCCCCTCCAATGCATCTTGCAATGCCTGCAAGATATCTGCGGGTGCCGCTGTGGGTTGTTGGCTTTGCTGCAACGCACTGAACATCCGACGCACTTCTGCGGTCGCTGCAAAGATGACATCGAGCAGTTCTGCATTCAAGGTCAGTTGATTGGTGCGTAACTTGTCGAACAGGTTCTCGGTAAGGTGACACAAGGTGACCAATTCGTTTGCATTCAAGAAACCAGCGCCCCCCTTGATGGTGTGAAATCCACGGAATATCTCGTTGAGCAGATTACTGTCGCTCGGACGCTTTTCCAGTTCCATCAATTTGCTATCCACATCGGACAACATGTCACCCGCTTCTAACAAGAAGTCGCTCAGTAGTTCTTCCATTCCAGCAAAGTCATTCATGTTCTAACCCTCCATTACTTCTGCTATTCCCGTCTAGGCGGGAATGACACTTAAAAGCCCAGACTTTCTAACAAGTCATCAACCTGATCTTGACTGGTCACCACATCGTTGCGTCCAGCGCCATTGATGACAGGGCCATTCAGCAATCCGGTGTTGATCTCAGCTTTCACTGAGGCAGGTGCGTTCTCCAACAGCATCGCCAACAATTGCTGTTCCATCTCTTGCGTCAGGTGGATGATCTTCTTGATGACTTGTCCGGTCAGGTCTTGGAAGTCCTGCGCCATCATGATCTCGGTCAGATAGGCATTGGTCGCCTTGGTCTGCTTGGGCGTCTCATGTAAGAAGACGTGGGTCTGCATGACGAGGTTCTTGAACTGCTGCACATCCAATTTCTTTTCGAACAACAGATCCCACTGCGTAGCCAGTCGCTGCGACTCAGTACCCATCTTGTCTACGATGGGTTGAGCGGCTTCGGTGGCATTGAGCACACGTTCGGCAGCTTGCTGGGTGAGTGTCGCCACATAGTTAAGACGATCACGTGCATCGGGGATGCTAGAAGCAGCTTTCTCGATCTCGGTATGCAGACCGAGTTCACGCAGTGTGTCGTGCAACTTGCGGGCGATATGGCCGACTTGGTTGATCACCTTAGCTTGCTCCGCATCCGCATTGAGCGGGATCACTTTGGCGGATTCGGGTTGTTCCTCGTCCGAGTTGGCGGCGATGATGCTATCGAACAGCGCTTCTAGATCATCTGAATCATTGCTTGCGTTATGGGTCGCCATGTCTGCCTCACTTGTTCAATTGCGGGAATGCCGCGAATATCTTCTTGAGCTTCTCGTCCAGCGTCGCAGCCGTGAACGGCTTGACCACATATCCAGAAGCGCCTGCTTGTGCTGCCTCGATGATGTTTTCTTTCTTGGCTTCTGCCGTCACCATCAACACAGGCAAGTGTTTGAGTGACGCGTCAGCACGGATGGCACGCAATAGTTCGATACCAGTCATATTGGGCATGTTCCAGTCAGACACGACGAAGTCGAATTGGTCGCCGCGCAATTTATTGAGCGCATCCACGCCATCCTCTGCCTCTTGTACGTTGGAGAACCCAAGCTCCTTGAGCAAGTTACGCACGATGCGCCGCATCGTCGAGAAGTCATCCACCACCAAGAATTTTGTATTTTCTATACCCATGTCGATCTCCTAATACTTTTTCAATTCTTTACGTCAACAGCGGTCGCAACGTAGACGACAAGATCATCGAGTCGAACTTAGGCACGTAGTAGTCAACACCGACTCGTTTACCCATCGCGCGATTCGCATCGGATGACAACGACGAGTGCATCACCACGGGTATCCCTTCGAAGCGCTTGTCGTTCTTGATGTTCTGTGTCAACACATAGCCGTCCATCGCAGGCATCTCGGCATCAGTCAATATCACTTGCATCTGGTCGCGCATGGGTTTGCCACCGTGTTGCGAGGCATCTGCCATGGTGCGCAATCTGTCCCAAGCTTCTTGTCCGTTGCTAGCCTGGATGTGTTTGACGCCCATCTTGTCCAACGTTTCTGCGATCTTACGGCGGGCGACCATAGAGTCATCCGCGAAGAAGACACACAATTCATGCCCTGATTCGACTTTCTCGACGTTACCCACGATGGCTTCGCCGAAAGCATCCGACAGGATCTGCTCTACATCCAAGATAGAGACCAAGGAACCATCGTCAAGATTGGTGATGGCGGTGATCAATGCGCCCTTATCAGAAAGCATGCCTTCAGTCGGACGCACCTTGTCCCAATCGACACGGATGATGCGGTCGACTTCTTTCACTAGGAATCCGAGAATGTGGGTGTTGTATTCCGCGACCATCATGGTTTGATGAGGAACATCGTGCTGGATACCCATGAATCGAGCCAGATTGAGGACCGGCATCACATGTCCGCGCAAGCTGACGATGCCATCCACCCCTCCGGGCATGTTCGGTGTACGAGTGATGCGGCCTGCATGCGACACCTCTTTCACCTTGAACACATTGATGCCGAACTTCTCATCGCTGCCCAGATTGAACAGCAGGATCTCCATCTTGTTGGTACCTGCCAGATTGGTGCGCGCATCGACATGGTCGAGCAAACTGTCTGATGACATCATATCTTCCGTGTAGCTCATGTTCTGCTCCTTACGCTAAGAGACGCGCCAGCGTCTGCGACAATTTCTGTGGCTCGAATTTCGGCACGTATTCATCAACCCCAACCGCTTTACCCAATTGCGCATTTTGACTGTTAGACAACGATGAATGCATCAGCACTGGGATGCCGTTGAAGCGTTTGTCCGACTTGATCTTGCGGGTCAGCATATAGCCATCCATCTCTGGCATCTCGACGTCCGTCAAGATGACTTGGACGATATTTTTCAGTGGCGTATGTGTCGCATCGGCATAGTCGGCCATGCGTACCAACTCTTCCCATGCCTTGCGGCCGTTGATAGCGGAGATGTGTTTCACGCCCATCGCATCCAGCGTCTTGGCGATCTGGTTGCGTGCAACGGAAGAATCGTCCGCATAGAACACGGTGCGGTCGTCTTTACCCAGGCTCTTCACTGACTTGAAGATGATGTCGTCCGACCCGAAATGCCCAGTCTCGGCCAACACCTTTTCCACATCGAGCATCATCACGAGACGTTTATCTTTCAACTCGGTGATCGCAGTGACCAGACCGCCCATCTCGGCCGCCAACATTTCTGGCGGAACGCGCATGGCAGACCAATCGAGGCGCAGGATGTTGTCCACTGACTTCACAAGGAAGCCCTGGGTATGTCCGTTGTATTCGGTGACGATCATGATGTCGGGTTTACCGTCGGCTTCCATGCCGATGTATTTAGCGAGATCGATGACAGGAACCAGAGCCCCCCGCAGACTGACCATGCCTTCGACCGAAGCCGGCATCTCGGGCGCACGTGTGATGGCCGGGATGCGCATCACTTCTCGCACTTTGAACACGTTGATGCCAAAGGTCTCATCACGTCCGGTACGCAGATCCTTGCCGAGCGAGAACATGAGGATCTCTAGCTTGTTGGTGCCCGCCAATTTTGTTCGGGCATCGATGTTCTTTAACAGTTCTGACATCGTCTTCTCCTAGTATTTCATTCAAGTGAACCGTCGTTCACACTTCACTTGTTCATTGCGCATTTGGTCAGCGGATATCCCGCCCTACTTAGTTCATCGGCAGATTTCGCCAATTCTTCAGCCGCCACCTTGGTGGACTGGACGGAACGGGTGTTTTCGTCCACCAGCGTGGTGATGTTCTCCAGACTCTTGGCCACGTTCTCACCTGCCACCGATTGTTCTTTAGATGCCTGCGCGATGTGATTGATAAGACCAGACATGGATATCGTTGCATTCATGATCTCTTTTAGCCCCTCGCCGTTCTTGCGGATGAGGGCTATGCCCGATTCCACTTCGACCACCGCACCGCCCATGGTCTTGACTGCCTCGTTTGAGATGGCCGTGATCTCAGAGATGGTGCTGGCGATATCTTTGGTGCTGGTTGCAGTACGCTCAGCTAACTTACGCACCTCGTCGGCCACCACAGCGAAACCGCGTCCTTGCTCACCGGCACGCGCCGCTTCGATGGCTGCATTCAAGGCCAATAGATTGGTCTGCTCTGCGATCTCTTTGATGGAGTTAGCGATGACGCCGATCTTCTGAATAGAGTCCCCCAGGTCAGAGATAGTCTTGCTAGACGTCTTGACCGTGTTGGCCACCTTGCTGGTCGCATCGATACTCAACCCCATGTTGCTGTTGTTCTGTTCGACGATGGCTTGTGTGCGCTTCATCTCAGCTAAGGAATCGGCTGACATGTTCGCCACTTCGGCGATGGACTGGCTGAACTCTTCCATCGTCGCAGCGATGGTCTGAATCTGATCCTGCTCAGTCAATGCATTCGAGGCGACCGCCATCACCTTCCTATCGACCTCTCTTACATGTGCCTGCATCTTCGCGACAGGTGTAACGATCTCATCCACCATGGTGCGCAGATAGGCTTGCATGGTCTGGATCTCACATAACAATGTACCCATCTCATCATGGATGCTGATGTCCAGTTCAGTATCGAGATTGCCTTCCATGATGTTGCGGAACTCTTTATCGACTTGCTTCAAAGGGCGGCGAATGAATACATCCACGCTATAGCCGATGAAGAAGAATAGGAATACCTGCAAAGCGATCTGCCCGAGGATTACATTGCGCTCCATGGCATGGATGCGATCCATATCGTCTTTAAGGTCGATGGTGATATCAGAAGCCCCCGAGACCGCCCCCTCTCCCCCCGCATGACAAGCCGTGCAATCTGTACCGTGGAAGTCTTTACTCAGCAGATAGGGAGTGACGATGCGCAGAATTGGATCCCCCGCTTCGCTATGCGCGAACTGCACGCTAGCTTGTTTGCTCTCCATGACTTTACGCTGAACATCATCAGTCGCTTGTTGCCCCTGCATACCTGCGCCATATTGCTCGATCAGTTGTGGTGCGCGCAGTATGGACACGGATTTGACATGCCCAGAAGCAGTGGCTTTTGTGATCAGCAATTTGCGATTACTCTCATCACTGATCTGTCCTGTGATCATCAACATGTTTTCGTTGTCGATGAACTGATTGGCGATCTGCTCGCCTTTATCTTGCGCTTGGTGCAAGGCTTCTTGCTCAGTGCCGTGGGTGATATACAACTGAGCTACCGTCAGAATGACCAGAAGAGGAACTTGAATCGCCACTTGCAACTTGGTCTTCAATGTCCAGTTCTTGACCTTGAGTGCTTCGTATTTAGAGACGATCTGTTTACCACTCTGGTTCAACTCGCGATACATAGACTCTGCATCGGCCACTTCAGCCCTTGTCGGTGCTTTGCGTACGGATACGTAACCAGTTATTTTGGCATTCTCGATAACGGGCGCGATAGTTGATCTCGACCAGTAATGATCACCATTCTTACAACGGTTTTTCATAGTTCCACGCCAAGGACGCTCTTTTCCCAAGGTATCCCATAGCCATTCAAATACCTGTGTTGGCATATCGGGATGGCGCACGATATTGTGACTCTTACCAATCAATTCATCACGTGAGTAACCTGTTACATGACAGAAGGAATCATTGACGTAAGTGATGATTCCCTTGGTGTCTGTTTTGGTGATGAGCACCGCACCATTGGGGAGTTGGACCTCTTTCTGTGATACGAACGCGTTCTTGTTTTGCATGATGCACTCCTTACACACGGAATCGGCTGACCGATTCGTGTAATTCATCTGCCAGCTTTTCTAGGCGCGCGATCTCTTGTCCTGCCAGATCCACCGCCGCATGGTTCTCTTCTGACATCTGAGCGATCTTCTCGACATGCTTGGCGATCTCGCTGCTTGCCTGACTTTGTTCACCGACCGAGATGGCGATGTCGTCCACCCCTTTACTCGACTTGGACACTGCCTCGCCTGCCGATGCCAACACAGCAGAGACTTGTGCGACATGCTCTTGGGTCGCCTTGAGAGAATTCAAACCGCTTTGAACGGTGGCTTCCACATTGGATGATTTTCCATTCAGCGATTGGGTGACACGATCGATCTCATTTGCAGATTGCGCCGATTTTTCGGCCAGCTTGCGCACTTCATCGGCCACCACCGCGAACCCACGACCTTGCTCACCCGCACGTGCTGCTTCGATCGCCGCATTCAAAGCAAGCAGGTTGGTCTGATCAGCGATCTCTTTCACTTGCTGCGTCATGCCTGCGATAGAGCGTGTGCTGTCGACGAACTCTTTTACGGAGAGGGCGATCTGGTTGACTGTGGACTGCACATGGGCGATCTCGCCAATGAGTTCATCGACACTACGATGACCTTGCTCGGTCTGCTTCAGACTATGCACTGCCAACTTGCGCACATCTTCTGTGTTGTCTGCGACGGAGTTGATGCTGACGGTGATCTCTTCGACTGCGGCCGCGGTAGAGGCCGCCTCTTCACTCTGCACCTGCGAACCTTGAGTGATGCGAGCAGATGTTGCAGTGAGCTCTTGTGCAGTAGAGGTGACGTTTTCGCTATTCGCACGGACGGTGCTGATGATGTTCGAAAAACTATCCATCAAGTGATTGAACGCACTCGCTGTCTGGCCTGGCTCATCCAGTCCTTCTTTAGCACGTAGCGTCAGATCATTCGATGCGGCGATCTGCGAGATGGTCTGACGTAGCTGATTGACTGACGAGATGATGCTGTTCGACAGTAGCGTCATAAATGCAACGACACCAAATACAACCGCGAACATGATCGCTCCGCCACGGATCAGATGCGCTTGAAAGATAGCGTCCACATCGTCGACATAGATACCTGATCCGACCACCCATCCCCAAGGAGCGAACCCTGCGACATAGGAGATCTTGGCGACCGGTTTTTCTTGTCCTGGTTTCGGCCAATGATAGTAGACGAAACCTGCTTTTTCATTCTTGACGACATTGACGAATTCGATGAATAGCTTGACCCCATTGGGGTCCTTGGCCTCAGACAGATCCTTGCCATCCAGCTCTGGCTTCATCGGATGCATCACCATCGTTGGTTGCATATCGTTGATCCAGAAGTAGTCGTTGTTGCCGTAACGCATCAACTTGACGGTGGCGATGGCAGCCGCCTTTGCTTCTGCTTCAGGCATTTTTCCTTCGCTCGCCATCTGTTGATAATGTTCGATGACGCTGTAAGCGACCTGAACGACTTGCTGCGTCTTCAGCTTTCTGTCTTCCAACAAGGTGTTGCGTTCGCTCACCAAGTCGATGACCGGCAAGATCAGCAAGCCGATCACGCCCAAGATGATCAACACCGTGAATTTCTTTCTGATGGTCATATTCTTCAACATCTCATCTCTCCTATCCCTGCCTCCACATGCTCATAGGCATATGTTTTGGCATCACGCGCTAAACTTTGAACCGACCAACCGTACTGCTCAGATTGGCTGATACTTGCTCCATCCCCTTCACAGCGAGAACCGTGCGCTGCACGATGGCATTGCTTTTTTGCGACATATCAGCGATGCGCTCGACATTGCGGGCGATCTCTTGTGTGGCGTCACGTTGAGAATTGATGGAGCGGGATATCTCTTCCAGTCCTTGATTCACTCCGCCCACCGATTCGTTAGACTGAACAAGTACGGCAGTGACGTCACGCACGTGGTCTTGACTGGTCTGTAGCGCATTCATGCCACGCTGCACGGTCTTTTCCACCTTGGCAGATTGCGCTCCGAGCGACTGTGTCACCTCATCGATCTGTGTGGCAGAGTGTGCTGATTTCTCAGCCAGTTTCCTCACCTCATCTGCCACGACCGCGAAGCCGCGACCTTGCTCCCCAGCTCGTGCTGCTTCGATGGCTGCGTTCAGGGCCAGCAGGTTGGTCTGCTCCGCGATGTCGCGTACTTGCTGGGTCATGTTGGTGATGCTTTGGGTGTTGGCGACGAATTCGCTGACGGCTGTCGCGATCTCCCTTACAGCAGTCTCGACGTGCTGCAACTCTTGCACCATCTCTTGCAGACTTTCGTGACCTCGATTGGCGCGCTCTAGACTTTCATTGGAGAGTTTGGCTACACGATCTGTGCCCTCAGCCACATTGCTGATACTGGTGCTGACTTGAGATACCGAGGTGGCGACTGCTCCGGCAGCATCACTTTGTTTCTGCACGCTATCAGAAAGTGTCGCTGCATCTTCGGAAAGGCTTCGCGCGGCGGCAGCGACTTGTTTGGCCTGACCATCGACCTGAGTGACGATGACTTGGAAATTATTAGCAAGTGCATTGAAGGCAGTGACAGTCTGTCCGACCTCATCTTGACTACGTACTGGTGCGCGTTTCGCCAGATCGCCACTGGCTTGCATGGCGACCATCGCCTGTTGCAATTCTTGTGTGGGACGAATGAAGAATCCGATGATCCAACCAATAGCAAAATACAATAGCAACTGCACGATCAGCTGCACGCCCCACAGAACCATGTTCGCTCTATCCATGAGGGCATATTCTTCTGAAACGTCAAGTGTGATGCTGGCAGCACCATTGACTGAACCTTCTGGGACGATGTGGCACATCAAACAGTTGGTCCCTCTAAATTCCTTCATTGCAATAAAGGGCACAACCACTCGCAGTCTGTGCACTCCATCAGCATCCTGAATTGAGCTCTGTTGCTTCCCTGTTGATAAGGCGAGTCTGTCTAAATCGTCCACAGCTTGTTCTGACGGTAAGCCAGGACCGAACTGTTCGATGACCGGTTTATTACGCATCACGCGCAATTCCGCCACCTTGTTGGAAGCACCCATCTTTTCAACGTATAGCTTGCGCTGGTCCGCGTCACTGATGATGCCGTTGAGCATGAGCATGTTTAGCCCATTCAACACACCATCGGCAGAGACTTCAGCTTTTTGTTTGGCCTCATCTAACACTTGATCTTCAAATGTGTTCAACGCACTGCGCTGCGCGAATACCATGATGACCAACAGGATCAGCTGGATAGGGATCTGCAGCTTGTTTTTCAGCGAAAGTTTGCTCCACCAGTTATTCATGTGCTTCTCCTGTTGAATCCAATCAGTTAAAAGTAATACCTGTGCTCTTCATAGCGGCAATACATGGTCCAGCTTTAATGCGTCGGAGGTGCACCACCGGTCACAGCAGGACTGGCAGCAGGCACACCTGATGCCCCCAAGGTCGTAGCCACATCACCGTTTTCCGCATCCAGCTGCACTGTGCCGCCGTCTTGCTGCGCTGCTTCTTCTGCTTTCTTATTCATCACGATGATGCTGATGCGGCGATTGATAGGATTCTGTGGCTGGTCTTTATCAAACAAGACGGCAGAAGACAGTCCCACTACGCGCACGATTTTTTCATCGACCAATCCGCCCGTGATGAGCTCGCGCCGCGAGGCGTTGGCACGGTCAGCAGAGAGCTCCCAGTTGCTGTATCTGCCGCCCGCAGTCGCATACGCTGTGGCATCGGTGTGCCCAGAAAGGCTGACTTTGTTCGGCATGTCGTTCAGCATCAGACCAATCTCACGCAAGATGTCGCGTGTGTAATCTTCTAGCTGCGCACTTCCGCTTCTGAACATGGGACGATTCTTCTCATCCACGATCTGGATGCGCAATCCTTCGGTAGTGAGGTCAAGCAGTATCTGTTTCTTGAATTCTTTGAGTTTCTTGTTGTTCTCAATGGCCGCTTCGATCTTGGACTTCAATTCTTTGAGCTTCTCGATCTCTTGCTTGGTCTCGTTGCGGATGCGTTCTTCATTCGCCGCTTTCAGATTGATGATCTTTTTCTCAGGATCTAACTCGCCTGATTTCACTTGGCCTTCACTGCGAGTGAGATCTTGTCCGCCGCCTTTGATGATGCTGGAACTGTCACCACTGCCCGAGCCGCCCATCAATGCGACTTTGAGGGGAGTCTTGAAATATTCGGAGATGCCTTCTAGGTCACCTTTGGAAGTCGAACCGAGCAACCACATCAACAGGAAGAACGCCATCATGGCCGTCACGAAGTCGGCATAAGCGATCTTCCATGCACCACCGTGATGACCGCCCGCCACCTTTTTGATGCGCTTGATGACGATGGGGCGTTTGTTCTTGTCTTCGGACATGGCTCAGTTCTTGGATCAGCGTTTTTGTTTGACGTGCTCTTCCAGCTCAGCGAAACCTGGACGCTCGGTCGAGTTCAACACTTTGCGACCAAATTCGACAGCCATCGCTGGCGCGTAACCATTCAGGTTAGCGAGCAGAACGACTTTGGTTGCCTGATAGATCTTGCTCTCCTCTTCTGCTTTCTGCTCCAGCAGACCCGCAAGCGGGCCGACGAAGCCGTAGGCCAACAAGATACCGAGGAAGGTACCGACCAACGCATGCGCAATGAGGATACCCAACTCTGCGGGCGGCATGCCGACCGACTCCATGGTGTGTACCACCCCCATCACCGCAGCCACGATACCGAAAGCTGGCATACCGTCTCCCAACTTTGCGATCACATGAGAAGGAACTAGTGCTTCGTGGTGATGCGTTTCGATCTCGACATCCATGAGATTCTCGATCTCCATCGCATTGAGG
>PNNY01000018.1 GCA_013824485.1 Sideroxydans sp. | reverse complement strand
TGTTCTGGGGCGCTTACTTCGGCAGCCTCACAGACAAGTTCGGTGTGCAATGGATGATCAATTACGAAAGCAAAACGTGAATCGCACCACGGACAGATCGAGATGACCCAAACAAAAATACATCGAATCTTTACGACGAGCTTCGCCAGCGTCTATCCGCTCTATGTTGCAAAAGCGGAAAGGAAGGGCCGCACGAAAGCTGAAGTAGATACGCTTATTTTCTGGCTGACAGGCTACAGTCAGCACGGGTTAGAAGCACAATTGAAAATGCAAACAGATTTTGAGACATTCTTCAGCGAAGCGCCCAAGCTAAATCCTTCACGCAACTTGATCAAAGGGGTTGTGTGCGGCGTCCGAGTCGAGGAGGTTGAAGAACCCACGATGCGAGAGATTCGCTATCTCGATAAATTGGTCGATGAATTGGCCAAGGGCAAAGCGATGGAAAAGATTTTGCGGGCTTAAGGAAACACTGAAAGGAAATCACCATGACCACACTAGATCCCAAACTCGACCTCTTCTTCGAACGCATCGTGGACGTACCGAAAGAACTCATTTGGAAAGCTTGGACACAACCACAACATCTCATGCCGTGGTTCTGTCCGCTACCGTGGAAGACCATCGAATGCGAAATAGACCTACGTCCTGGCGGTCGCTTTCACACCGTGATGCAATCACCCGAAGGCGAAAAATTCCCTAATGACGGCTGTTACCTCGAAGTGATCGAGAATGAGCTCCTGACATGGACGAATGCGCTATTGCCCGGTTTTCGCCCAGTCGCTGGCGTGGCACAACCCGAAGCCAGCGTGGACTTCAAATTCAGCGCGACCATCCAATTGGAATCTCACGGCAAAGGAACACGCTACACCGCCATCGCACGCCATGCCGACGAAGCAGGCCGTAATCAACATGCGGCGATGGGCTTTGAACAGGGGTGGGGCGCGGCGCTCGACCAACTGATCGCCTACTCCAAGCAGATGTGAGGACGTGATGAAGGTTGCGACTGCAAAAACTGAGAGCATCGACGACTACATCGCCACCTTCCCGCGCGAGGTACAGGCGACACTCGAAAAGCTACGACAAACGATTCAAAAAGCCGCCCCCGATGCGACCGAGAAGATCAGCTACCAGATGCCCACCTTCTACTTGAATGGAAACCTCGTACATTTCGCGGCGTACAAGAACCACATCGGCTTTTACCCCGCCCCCAGCGGCATCGTCGCGTTCCAAGATGAATTGAAGAAATACAAGACATCGAAGGGTGCGATCCAATTCCCCATCGACGAAGCGATACCACATGCGCTGGTGAAGAAGATCGTGCAGTTCCGCGTCAAAGAGAATACGAAATAGTTCGTTCCACAGACAGTTTGGAGACCCGCATGCCCAAATCGACCGCAAGCTATTGGAATACCTTACAAACTTCAAATCAGTCGAAGTGGACGCCCATCAAAGGCATGGAGACGATGGCAGAGGAATTGACCTTGAGCATCGATTTGGATACGGGTGAATACACTCGCCTCACCCGTTTCCTCCCCAGCGCGGACACCACGCCATTCGGCGGTAAGTCACACGCTTATCCAGAAGAGATATTCATCGTGAGTGGCCGCTTGTACGATGCAGCGTTCGGTATGTGGCTGGAGGCAGGTCACTACGCGAGCAGACCACCCGGTGAGAAGCACGGCCCATTCAAGACTGAAACGGGCTGTGTCGTGCTTGAAGTTTCTTTCCCCAATCGCATCGCCTGATTCGATGAAACTCGAAGACCTTCCTAACATCGGCAAATCAATCGCAGCTGATCTGCGCTCGCTCGGCATCAACACGCCTGCTGACCTCGCCAAATGTGACCCGCTCTCAACCTATAACTTGCTCTCTGACAGCATGGGCAAACGGCACGACCCGTGCGTGTTGTACACCTTGATGGCAGCCAAACATTTTCTGGAGAGTGGCGAATCCGTCGCGTGGTGGAAATTCACCCAAGCAGGAAAAGAACTTCTGAAAACCATGAAGTGAACTCTGTAGCTGAAACACGGTCTGTCGGCTACAGTTTCACTTATCAACCCTCTAGGAGCATCTCGATGAACTTCAATAAGTCCCCTCTCGCTTTCTTCATTTGCTGTGCACTCTCTTCGAGCGCCTTCGCTGCCGACGAGATACGTAGCACCTTGGGCGATCAGCAATCCGTTGCAGTGACCATATACAACGGCGACTTGGCGTTGGTGAAAGACCAGCGCAAAGTGAAGTTGCAGAATGGGTTGAACAACTTGGCGCTGCGCGATGTCAGCGCGCAGATACGTCCTGAGACCGCGCTGTTACGCAGCATCAGCCATGCGGGCAGTTTCAGCACACTGGAACAGAATTTCGATTTTGACCTACTCACCCCTGAGAAACTTTTAGAAAAATATGTGGGTAAGAACGTACTGGTGGTGAAGACACATCCCACCACAGGAGCAGAGACCACTGAACAAGCTACCGTGCTGTCCGCCAACAATGGCGTGGTACTGAAGATCGGCAATCGCATCGAGACGGGCATCCCTGGCCGCATCGTGTATTCCGATGTGCCCACCAATCTGCGTGACCGCCCTACCCTCGTCACCAAGCTCAACAACAAAACTGTCGCCGAACAAACATTGGAATTGAGCTACCTCACCGGCGGTTTGGATTGGAAGGCTGATTACGTGGCCGAGTTGAGCCCGAAAGAAGACAGTCTCGATCTATCCGGCTGGGTGACACTCACCAACACCAGCGGTGCGACTTACAACAATGCAAAGTTGCAATTAGTGGCGGGTGATGTGAACCGTGTGCAGCAATACAGACAGCCAATGGTGAAGGCGATGCGCGCAGAAGTGATGATGGCTGATGCCGCTGCACCGATGGCAGAAGAATCATTGCTCGAATACCACCTCTACACCTTAGACCGCCCCACCACCATCGCTGAGAACCAGACCAAGCAAGTGGCGCTGCTTTCTGCCAGCGGCGTACCTGCTCGTAAAGAACTGTTGCTGCGCGGTGCGGATTACTACTACAGCAGTAGCTATGGCGACCTTGGGCAAAAGATGAAGGTGAGCGTGTTCGTCGAGTTCGACAACAAAGAAGCCGCCAAGATGGGTATGCCCTTACCTAAAGGCACCATGCGCGTGTACAAAAAAGATAGCCAAGGCAATGCACAGTTCGTTGGGGAGGATCACATCGACCACACGCCCAAGAACGAGACCATCCGTTTGAAACTGGGTGAAGCCTTCGACGTGACCGCCGACAAGAAACAGACCGACTTCAAGACACTGCCACGCCCTTCCAAAGGTAACAGCGCATTCGAAACGGCTTATGAGATCGTGTTGAAGAACGCGAAGAAAGATCGCGTTACCGTCACCGTGCAAGAGCCGATACCTGGCGAGTGGAAGATATTGAGCGAAAGTCACACCAGCAGCAAAGCGACCAGCAACACCGCTGTGTGGAAGATAGATATCCCTGCGGAAGGCAAGACGACACTCACCTATCGCGTGCAAGTGAAATACTGATCCACGGAAGGAAGTAATCATGTTCACCAAAGCCACCCTCAGCTTCCTCGACGAACTCGCCGCCAATAACAACAAGGCATGGTTCGAAGCCAACAAGCCACGTTATGAAGCACTGGTGCGTGAGCCTGCTTTCGACTTCATCGAAGCGATGGAACCCGCGCTAAAATCCTTCGCGCCCAAGTTCCGTGCAGAACCCAAGAAGGTCGGCGGATCATTGATGCGTGTGTTCCGCGACACGCGCTTCTCACGCGACAAAACACCGTACAAGACCAACATCGGCATCCAGTTCCGCCATGCACTCGGCAAAGATGTGCATGCCCCCGGCTTCTACGTACACATCGCCACCGACGAATGTTTTTTAGCGGTGGGTAGTTGGCATCCCGATGCAGATCAACTTGGAAAGTATCGCGACCTCATCGCACAGAAACCAGAGAAATGGTTCGCCGCGAAGAACGATAATACATTCACGGCGCAGTGGGAGCTATGGGGTGAAAGCCTGACGCGCCCACCACGCGGCTACGCCATCGACCATCCCGCCATCGAAGACATCAAACGCAAAGACTTCGTCGCCATGACGCCGCTCACACTTAAGCAAGTCACAGGAAAAGGGCTGGTCGAATTAGCTGAAGCACGCTTCGCCGAAGCGAAACCACTCATGAAGTTCTTGTGTGAAGCCATCGAGGTGCCGTATTGAAGACCAATAGCATGTTCAGCTTGCATTCCCCACACTAGCCGCCCAGAATCCCATTGCAGGTTCGCAATATTCCGCTTTCAACCTTTCAAGGAGAACGGTCATGGCAAAAGGACAACAGCGCAAGAACAAAGAAGTGAAGAAGCCAAAGAAGAAACCGACACCCGCTATCTAAACAAAAAACTTAGCGATTAGCTGGTTGCTATCGGGGAGTGAAATAAATTGCGCAAATCAAATTTCACTTTGAAGAATAATCAGCGAGGTGCATTAACCAAAGATTTACTTGTCCTCATCATCAAGGTTTCGTTGGTTATCTTTGTCACAGAATTCCTTGTCATGGTGAGTTTGGACGCCGCATCTATCAACCGTTCAATTCATAGAGATATACTTGATGCTTTATTGCTAGTCGGCCTTTCCGCCCCCATTCTTTATCAGCTCATCATCAAGCCTTATATTCAGTCGACTCAGTCCGCCATTGCGCAAACCGAAGCTGTGCAAAACAGCGAAGAACAACTTCGTTTGGTTCTTGAAGGTGCGGATTTAGGGTTTTGGGATTGGGACATTCCGTCTGGGAAGGTGATAAGAAACTCGCGATGGGCGAATATGATCGGTTATTCCTACGACGAGATTCAGCATACGACCCAGCAGTGGACAGATTTCATTCACCCCGAGGATAGGCAAAAAGCATGGCAATCGATCAATGACGTCATTGAAGGCCGCTCACTCGCACACAAGATCGAATATCGAATGCTGCACAAGGACGGAAGTATTCGCTGGATACTTGATCAAGCCAAGGTGATGAAGCGTGATGCAGACGGCAATCCAACACGCATGAGCGGTACACACAATGACATCACTGAACGCAAACAAATCGAAGAGGTGATTGCTGAATCAAGTCTGCGATTCAATAGGATCTTGGACAACTTATTTGCATACGTTGCACTATTAGATACCAATGGCGTGGTTCAAGAAGTCAATAAGGCTCCGCTTGATCGAGCGGGGTATCGCCGCGAAGATGTTGTAGGTGGGTATTTCTATGATGCGCCATGGTGGAATTATGACAATCAGGTTCGTGAACAATTAATCGCTGCAATTAACGCTGCCAAACAGGGCAATTCTAGCCGCTATGATGTGGTGGTAAAAATGGGGGACGACCTTGTTCCACTTGACTTCCTCATTGCGCCTGTTCATGACGATACGGGGAGGATTGTCGGATTACTTCCTACTGCAGCGGATATCACCGAACGCAAAAATCTTGAACTGGAACTTCAACGTCAAGCACATCTTGATTACCTTACAGGGCTTCCAAATCGACGGAATTTTATGGAACGTGGTGAAATTGAATTGTCACGAACTCAACGTTATGAAAACTCCATTTCAATTCTGATGCTAGATATTGACCACTTTAAGATAATCAATGACACCTATGGCCATCAATCAGGCGATCTCGTCTTGAAGTCAGTCGCAATGACTTTTCAGCAAGTATTGCGAAATATAGACATCATAGGTCGCTTAGGTGGTGAAGAATTCGCAGTGATTTTGCCCGAAACAGGAATTGAAAAAGCGATTGAAGTGGCGGAACGTTTACGAGAAAAAATCTGCGCAGACGAGGTTGAATTGCCAGATGGAGTAAAAATCCGCTTTACCGTTTCCATCGGAATCTCGGCGCTCATTGATAAGAATTCAAACATCAATTTACTTCTCAATAAAGCCGATAGCGCACTTTACAAAGCTAAACAAGCTGGCAGGAACAGGGTCTGTTGGTGAAGCTGTCTAGATGGATGCACTCACTAAATAATGGCGTTTGAAATGTTAACTAAGAGAGTCAACTGTCACTTGAAGGCAACCCTCTAGCTTATGCAGTATCAATTACTAGCCGAGTGGTTGCAGTCCGCCCCACTCTCACTTTGAAGAAGTCGAAAGGTGCATCCATGCTCACACATCCACTACTTCGAGGCATCTTCCTTATCATCTGCTCTCTCGTGCTCGTCAGTGCCCAAGCAACAGAAAAGAAAGCTGTGAAACCCATGAGTGAATTCAAGCCCAAGACGCTCAACTTTGAACGACAACTCATTGTCTTCGAAGGTGTCGACTGCGGCTACTGCCGCAAATTCAAGGCCGATGTGTTGGATAGTTGGAAATCCCCCGTGCCGATCTCACGCACGCTGGGATTCAATCCACCACCAAATTGGTCTCTAGAGAAACCCTTGTTCGCCACGCCCACCATCGTGCTGTTCGCACAGGGTAAAGAGGTGTCGCGCTACACGGGTTACAACGGTGAGAAGGCGCGCTTCTGGGAATGGCTGGGTTATCAACTGCTGACACCCGCACAACAAAAGATCGCTTTCGAGCAAGGCACAGAGCGCGCTTTCACGGGCTCCAACTTGGATGAGAAACGTGCAGGCACGTTCGTCGATCCGATCACGGGTGTTGCGCTATTCCGCAGCGACAGCAAGTTCGAGAGTGGTACAGGTTGGCCTAGTTTCTTCACACCCCTACCGGGTTCGGTGACGACACATGAAGATATCAGCCACGGCATGAAACGTGTGGAGGTGCGCAGTGCCAGTTCGGGCATCCACCTCGGTCATGTGTTCGATGATGGCCCTGCCCCGACCTACAAGCGTTATTGCATCAACGGCAACGTATTGAAGTTCGTACCCGACGCTAGCAAATAGATCAGGTGTTGGTCGGCGGCTTGCGTTGGAACAATGCCGGGATCGCCGCCTTGGGTTTGCTCAAAGCAGACACTTCTGGCTTCTTGATAGGGGCGGCGGGCGCACTCATGTTGGGCACGTAAGGCTGATCGAACCACGGATCGTGGTGCGGCTTCTTCGGTGCAGGAGTGTGGTAGCCACGACTCGGCTCGGTTCGCTCTGGACGTGTTGCACTCTCTGTACGCTCTGGGCGTGCCTCACGTTGAGGTCTGGCTGAATGTTGCGGCAAGTCAGCCTTCTCTTTTTTGATCTCAGTCTTGATGAGCTTCTCGATATCGACCAGATATCTCTCTTCTTCCGGTGACACCAACGAGATCGCTGTACCACTCGCTCCGGCACGTCCAGTACGACCGATGCGGTGCACATAATCTTCTGCCGCATGCGGTATCTCGTAGTTGATGACCATCGGTAAATGATCGATATCCAAGCCGCGCGCTGCCACGTCGGTAGCGATCAACACACTCACCTTACCTTGCTTGAATGAATCAAGTGCTTGCATGCGTTCTAGCTGGCTCTTGTCGCCGTGAATGGCATCAGCGGAAACGCCTTCGCGTTGGAGCTGGCGCGCCAAACGGCTTGCGGTAAGTTTGGTCTTGGTGAACACGATGACTTGCTTGGCATCATCGCCTTTCAACAGCTTCGCCAACAGTTGATGTTTGTCTTCACTCGCGACGAGGTAGACCTTCTGTGTGATGTTGTCAGATGTGGCATTGCTGCGTGCCACTTCGATCAAGGTCGGATAGTTCATGAACTCTTCCGACAACTTCTTGATCTCGTCGGAGAAGGTCGCGGAGAACATCAAGCTCTGACGTTGGCGTGGCAACAAAGCGAGGATGCGTTTCAACGCGGGCATGAAGCCCATGTCCAACATACGGTCGGCTTCGTCCAACACCAACACCTGCACGGTATTCAACAACACGGTCTTTTGTTCGATGTGATCGAGCAGACGACCTGGTGTCGCCACCAATATCTCTACACCTGTCTTCAAATGCGGCGTTTGCGTCTTGATGTCCACCCCGCCATACACCACCAAAGAACGCAGATGCGTATATTTGGCGTAAGCCTTGACGCTCTCCTCCACCTGCACCGCCAACTCGCGCGTCGGCACCAGGATCAGCGCACGTACCGGATGCTTTGCCGGCGAGGTGCTGGGGCTGGCGTGTGGCAACAACTTTTGCAACATCGGCAGCGCGAAAGCGGCTGTCTTGCCTGTGCCCGTCTGCGCGCCTGCCATCAGGTCGTTACCTTCCAACACCAAGGGAATCGCTTGGGCTTGGATGGGGGTAGGCGTGGTGTAACCCGACTCGGTGAGCGCTTTGAGTATCTGCGGGGCTAGCTTCAGGTCGGCAAAACTGACTGTGTTCAATGTAAGGTTCTCGTGGTTAGGGCTACATTCAAAGTGGGCGCATTATACGCCGCCCTCCTAGCTAGCCCCTATAATCGCCCACCTTTACCCCATACCACCATGTCCAAGCCACTCAACCTTTCCCCAAAGCCTACTGTCGCCGTCATCGGCGGCGGCCCTGCCGGATTGATGGCGGCAGAAGTGCTCTCGCAAGCAGGTATCCAAGTCGATGTGTATGACGCCATGCCCAGCGTCGGGCGCAAGTTCTTGATGGCGGGCAAAGGTGGCATGAACATCACGCACTCGGAACCGTTCGCCAACTTTCTTTCTCGCTATGGCTCACGTCAAAAACACATCGAACCGCTGCTGAACTCATTCTCCCCTGATGCATTGCGTGAGTGGATACACGGACTCGGTATCGACACGTTCGTCGGTACTTCCGGGCGTGTGTTCCCCACCGACATGAAAGCAGCGCCATTACTTCGCGCTTGGCTGCATCGGTTGCGTGAGAACGGAGTGCGCTTCCACATGCGGCATCGTTGGGTAGGTTGGGATGAGGCGAGGGCATTACGATTTGAGGTGCAGAACAGCCCTCCCCCTCTCCCGCCTGCGGGAGATGGGGAGAATGTGAAAATCATAAAAGTAGATGCCGTCATCCTTGCCCTCGGGGGTGGCAGTTGGCCGCAACTCGGCTCGGACGGTGCGTGGGTGCCACTGCTTTCGCAACATGGCGCAACAGTCGCCCCCTTGCGCGCTAGCAACTGCGGCTTCGATATCACATGGAGTACCCACTTCCGTGAACGCTTCGTGGGCGAACCGTTGAAGTCAGTCGCCGCAAGTTTCGGTGATGTTCGCAAACAAGGTGAGTGTGTCATCACCGCGCACGGCATCGAAGGTGGGCTGATCTATGCGCTGTCGGCACCTTTGCGTGATGAGATAGCGCGCAACGACAGCGCCACCCTGTCTCTAGATTTGCTACCCGATTGGTCAGCACAACGCGTGCTGAACGAGGTTTCACACCCGCGTGGTTCACGTTCACTGTCGAGCCATCTGCAAAGCCGCTTAGGGTTGAAAGGCGTGAAGTCGAATCTGTTACGTGAAGCGTTGAGTGCAGAACAGATGAACGATGCGACATTGCTGGCGCATACCATCAAGCACTTGCCGCTACGCCTTACAGCAACTCGCCCGATAGCCGAAACCATTAGCACAGCTGGCGGCGTCACTTTCGAATCTCTGGATGAGAAATTGATGATAAAAAAATCGCCCGGCATATTCTGCGCGGGCGAGATGTTGGATTGGGAGGCACCCACAGGCGGCTACTTGCTGACCGCCTGTTTTGCAAGTGGGCGTGTAGCTGGATCAGGTGCGTTAGATTGGCTTAGAAACCGATCATGAATTCGACGCGCTCGATCACAGGTTGACGATGCCCACCCAGAACGATGACCGCACGACCATGATTGCTCACGCTCACACGTTCATGGCGTGAATGATTATGGTAGCTGCGATGACGCATCTCTTCGCGCATCTCACGACGCTCACGGGGTGACATCCGCTCAAAACGATCGTTCATCTTTTCACGCATCTCACGACGTTCTTGTGGCGCAACATCTTCGCGCCCTCTGCGCATCTCCTGACGCATGTCTTGGCGTTCGGCAGGACGCATTTGCTCGAACTTGTCGCGTTTCTGTTCACGCGAACCTTTTTCGTCATCATCCGCCATGGCATTCATGCTGAACGAAGCAGCAATGGCAACGGCGATCAGTGATTTAACGATGGCATTCATTTCATTCTCCTGTGGGGCTTGCCCCTAATCCGCCTCATTGGCGTGGTGAGGATAGTGGACTCGGATTGTAAGCGGAGTGTGTAAGGCAAATCCTGTTTTGTAACCGTTTGTAACAGACCGACTTTAGCGCACAGTCATTTCAACGCAATGATTTATGATTACGCCATGAATACCAAACACTCGATTCTCATCATCGACGACGACGTGCGCTTGCGCGACCTACTGTTGCGCTATCTGACAGAACAAGGCTTTGAAGCCAAAGCGGTGACAGATGGCGAGGCGATGGATAACGCGCTACGCATCGGACGTTTTCATCTGCTGATACTCGACCTCATGTTACCCAAAGAAGATGGACTTTCCATCCTGCGGCGCTTGCGCGGTGCTGGCGAGAACGTGCCGGTGATCCTGCTCACCGCCAAAGGCGACGAGATAGATCGCATCGTGGGATTAGAGATGGGGGCGGACGACTATCTGCCTAAACCTTTCAACCCGCGCGAATTGGTCGCGCGCATCCACGCCGTGTTGCGCCGCAAGAACGGACAACCCGCTGGTGCCCCCGCGCTTGAAGAAAAAAGTATCACCTTCAGCGATTGTGAATTGAACCTTGCGACACGTGAGTTGAAACGCGGCGACAGCCGTGTGCAACTCACCACCGGCGAGTTCGCCTTGCTCAACGCCTTGGTGTCGCATCCACGCCATCCGCTTTCGCGTGACAAACTGATGGAGCTATCACGCGGACGCGACCACGAACCATTCGACCGCGCCATCGACGTGCAGATATCTCGACTTAGAAAATTGATCGAGCCCGATACGGATGCCCCGCGCTTCATACAGACCGTGCGCGGACATGGCTATGTCTTTGTGCCGAATGGTGACAAGCAATGACACTCATCCCAAAGACGCTGCTCACCCGCGCATTCCTGCTCATCACCGCGCTGATCCTGCTATCGATCGTCACGCTGGCGTGGGTCTTCCGGCAAGCATCCGAAGCGCCGCGAGCGCAACAGAAGGCGCAGCTCGTCGTCTCTACCATCAACCTCACCCGCGCCGCCATCTTGTCTGCCGCACCGCAATGGCGTGGCGCTTTGCTGGCGGAGTTGCGCGAAGCCGAGGGCATGCGCGTCGAGATCAGTGAACCCACCGACACCAGCACAGCGCTTGACGAAACCACCACCGAACTGCGTTTGATGACAGAGGCCGTGCGCGCCAAGTTGGGCAAAGAGACTCACTTCGCTTCAACACGCAATGGCATCAACGATCTGTGGGTGAATTTCTATATCGGACAGGATGAATTCTGGGTGGCGATACCCCGCACACGTATCGAACAACCCATGTCGCGCATCCTGCTTTTAGGCGGTGGCGTAGCACTCATCTTTGCACTTCTGGGTGCCTACCTCATCGCACGCCAAGTCGCACGACCCTTGCAACGCTTATCCCAAGCCGCACAACAGATAGGCCAAGGCAAATCACTCACCCCGCTCCCTGAAGTGGGTACGCACGAGATCGTCACGCTGTCGCGCGCCTTCAATCAGATGTCATCAGACCTTGCGGACAATGAGAAAGAACGCGCCTTGGTGTTGGCAGGCATCTCGCATGATCTACGCACGCCGCTGGCACGTATGCGCATCGCTGCGGAATTGAGCAAGGATGAATCGCTACGCAATGACATCGAGGCGGACGTGATGCAGATGGATGACATCATCCAGCAGTTCCTCGATTTCGCGCGGCTGGATGTGCAAGAACGAACCGTTACCACCGACCTCTCCGCATTGATCAGTGAAGTCGCCCAACGTTACGCCACCCACCACGTTCGTACTGAACTCATCACGCTCGCACCACAGGATGTGCGCCCGACCTTACTCAAACGCGCACTCTCCAATCTGCTCGATAACGCTGTGAAATATGGCGATGGCGAGATAACCGTGAATCTACGACAAGCAGAAAGGTTCATCGAGATATCGGTATCGGATCGTGGTGCAGGCATCCCCCACGAACACCTTGAATCGGCGAAACGTCCTTTCGTACGATTAGAAAGTGCGAGAAGCGATGCCAGTGGCTCTGGCTTGGGATTGGCCATCGTCGAACGCGCCGCCAAAGCGCATCACGGCGAATTGATATTGGCGACACGTGAAGGCGGAGGACTGGTCGCCACCTTGCGCTTGCCCCTAAACTCACAGTCATAACAGGGATACTTTTAAAGGTCGCCTCTATAAATCCAAATTTCATCGCAATACTGCGTTGCTCACAAAAAATTGCTCCTTACATAGCCATATCTATGCCGCGTCGCAATTTTTTGTTCGTGCCTTGTCTTGCTTAGAACTTTGAATTTCAAGAGGCAACCTAAAGCCAATCCGTTAAAATGCGCGAGCTTTTTTTCTACGGGAGAATCACATGAAGCAATACAGCAAACGCACCGCCCTCATGCATTGGGTGATCTTCGTTCTCGTCATCATCGCTTTCTATCTGGGACATGAAGTGGCAGATAGCAAAGATGCGGCAGGCAAACTCTCGATGTATCCAGTCCACTTCATTATCGGCGACCTGATATTGCTACTCACCTTGGTGCGCATCTATTTCCGCAAGAAGGATGGCGCCCCCGCAGATGCCAATGCGAATCCACTACTGAACAAAGTCTCCGCACTCACTCATATTGGTTTGAATTTGGTGATATTGGCGACCGCGATCTCTGGCTTCATCACTGTGGTCACCTCCGGCTTGCTCGATGCATTCAAGGCTAACGACCCCAGCCTGATTCCTGATTTCCACAAAGTACCGGCAAAAGAATTCCATGAACTATTCATCGGCATCATGGTTCTGTTAGTGGTTTTCCACGTCGCAGCAGCGCTGTATCACCAGTTCGTCGTGAAAGACAACCTGCTGCGTAGGATCATGATCAAACGCTTCGAAGATTGAGTGTGAAGCAGTGGCATCAGACCGATGCCACTCACGCTTAAGACAAACCGCCTACGGGCGGTTTTTTTACGGCGATGAATATCGCCAAGAGACCGAGTACCACATACCAAGTCAGTGCCAGTTCAGGCAGACCTAAGCCGAGGAACGTCCAACCTTTTGTAGCGCACTCGCCAGAGCCATGCATCAGCTCTTGCCATACCTCCGCCATCGGAAAGTTCTGCAACATGAATTCAAGGCCGGGGCCGCAAGCAGGTACTTGGTCCTTCGGCAAATGTTGCAACCAGATGTGACGGGAAGCCACACCCACACCACCCAGGGCTGTCAACGCGATAAGCGTCGAATAGACCCAACGTCCGATGCGTCCTGGATTATGGATAGCCGCGATGAAGAACATCACACCGATGACGATGAAGATGACGCGCTGGATCATGCACAAGGGGCATGGGTCTTCGCGCAAACCGTATTGCAGAAACAAAGCTCCGCCGATCAAACCGAGGACGATGAATACCCCGAAAGAGTAGAACCAGCGGTTGGAGAGGTTGCGCCAATCTTTGAACATCATTCGACCTCTTCGATCCAAGTCGCCTGTATCGCTTCCAACACTTTCTCTCCACCGCGAGTGTGGTCATCATCGAAGCCGTCCAGATCGACCACATAGTTGTGCAGATCGACGAAGCGAACAGTCGTCGGATCGACATTGGGATATTTCTCACTCAGCGCGATTGCGATGTCGCGTACATCTATCCATTTCATATGAGAGTTCCACTAAATTGTAGCGAGCAGTTCGAGTGCAAGGCGCACGGAACGCAGAAACCGGAATGTACATTTAGTACATGAGGATTTCGAGTACCGCGCAACGCCGCAATCGAATTGCGCAGTAAATTTATGGAAGCTCTCATTTGCTGTGACCTTCCTTGGTCATATTGATGGAATACTTGGGGATCTCGACGACCAGCGGCACGTCCGCCACCTTAGCTTGGCAACTCAAGCGTGAGTTCGGCTCCAATCCCCATGCTTTGTCCAACATATCCTCTTCCAGTTCCGTGGCTTCTTCCAAGCTACGGAAACCTTCGCGCACGATGACGTGACAGGTGGTGCAAGCGCAAGACTTCTCACAAGCGTGCTCGATGTCGATGTCGTGTTCTAGTAAGGCATCGCAGATGGATGTGCCCGGTGTCGCCTCGATCAGCGCGCCCTTGGGGCACAGCTCTTCATGCGGCAGTATGATGATCTGTGTCATTCCAACTCCGATAGATTATGACCCTTCAGTGCAGTCGAAACACTGCGGTCCATGCGTGCTTGCGCGAAGATGACGGTCGCTTGATTCAAGGCTTCGACCGCGCGCTTGATGGCCAAGTGATCGCTCCCACTCAATACACTGCGCACAGCTTCCATGCTGTTACGGATACGCGCTTGCGCTTGCGCATCCAACAAAGCCTCACCGTCGAGTTGCAATGCGTTATCCACGGCTTCCAGAAGTTGTGTGGCTTCGGTCTGCTGTTCACGCAAAGCACGTGCCTGCATGTCGTCACGCGCGTGCTGGTTGCCGTCTTGCAACATGCGGGTGATCTCGCCTTCGCTCAATCCATACGATGGCTTCACCGTGACTGCCGATTCCACACCGCTATGCATCTCGCGTGCAGTAACGCTCAGCAGTCCGTCTGCATCCACTTGGAAGGTGACACGGATACGCGCACTGCCCGCCACCATCGCGGGAATACCGCGCAGTTCAAATTTCGCCAACGAACGACAGTCACTCACCAGTTCGCGTTCGCCCTGCACCACATGGATGCTCATCGCGGTCTGACCATCTTTGAAAGTGGTGAACTCTTGCGCACGCGCACTAGGGATGGTGCTGTTGCGTGGGATGACTTTTTCGGACAGCCCCCCCATCGTCTCGATACCGAGCGACAGCGGGATCACATCCAACAACAACCAATCATCGGCACTGCGATTACCGGCCAGTACGTTAGCTTGAATAGCCGCCCCTAACGCTACCACTTTGTCTGGGTCGAGGTTAGTGAGAGGTGTTTGATTAAACAGTTCTGCTACGGCACGTTGCACCTGTGGCATGCGTGTCGACCCGCCCACCATCACCACGCCCTTCACCTCTTCCACACTCAGCTTCGCATCGCGCAATGCACGGCGTGTCGCCTGCAAGGTACGCGTCAGCAGGTTCTGCGTCATCGCATAGAAATCATCACGCGTGAGTGTGACATCGACTAGCTCGCCCCCACTCAAGACAGCTGTTATCTGCGTTTGCACATGGTCTGTCAGTTGTTCCTTAGCGGCACGGGAATGAGTCAGCAGCAGACGCGTATCTTTCGCATCCAGTTGCGACAGCCCCGCCTTCTCTAAGATCCAGCAATAGATGCGCTGATCGAAATCGTCACCGCCCAATGCGGAGTCGCCATTGGTCGCCAACACTTCGAACACGCCTTTGGATAGACGCAGGATAGAGATATCGAAAGTGCCACCGCCCAAGTCGTACACGGCATACACGCCTTCGGAGGCATTGTCCAAACCATAGGCGATGGCGGCAGCAGTAGGTTCATTGAGTAGGCGCAGGACGTTCAAACCAGCCAGTTTGGCCGCATCTTTCGTCGCTTGGCGTTGTGCATCATCGAAATAGGCAGGCACAGTGATGACAGCACCCACCAGTTCTCCACCGAGCGAACGCTCTGCGCGATCACGCAAAACCTTCAAAATCTCAGCCGATATTTCGACTGGGCTCTTCACACCCACCACTGTGCGCAGTTGCACCATGCCGGGCGAATCCACAAAGCGATAAGGCAGGTCGATGACCTCGCCTACATCCTTCAGTCCGCGCCCCATGAAACGTTTCACTGACACGATTGTGTTCTGCGGGTCTACACTTTGCTGCGCTTGTGCAGTGATGCCGACTTGCACACTACCATCTTCCAGATAGCGCACGACTGAGGGTAACAACGCAGAACCAACTTCATCATTCAGTACGACGCTGATGCCATTACGCACCGTCGCCACCAATGAGTTGGTCGTCCCCAAGTCGATGCCCACAGCCAAACGATGTTGGTGGGGTGCTGCGCTCAAGCCTGGTTCGGATATCTGTAGCAGTGCCATATCAGGAATCTAATTCATCGTAGGCAGAAGAAATCTCTTCCGCGAGTTTTTCCAAGAAGCGCAATTTTCTCACAGAGCCCGCTGCCGCAAGATGATCATGTGACTCATCCAGCTGCATCCCCAACTGGTGCTGCAATATCTTTGTCTCTTTTTTATTTTTGTCGCTCAACCCATCGAGTGCATCGATATCCTTAGCTTCGATGGCATCTTGCAAGGCTTCACGCCACTCCATCTGCTGCATCAAAAAATCGAGTGGCATCGCCGTATTGGTCTCTTCTTGCGTGTCCACACCTTGCAAGGAAAGCAGGTAACGCCCTCGTGCCAGCGGGCTACGCAAAGTTTGATAACCCTCGTTGATGCGTGTTGACCACTGCATGGAGAGGCGCTGCTCAGATTCAGAAAGATGTGAGAACTTGTCGGGGTGGACTTGCGATTGCAGATCGCGGTAGCGCTGATCGAGGGCGGGGATATCGATGGCAAAACGAGACGGCATCTCGAACAACTGGAAGAAGTCCTGCTGAAAACGAGATTCGTCGAAGACAAATCGAGTTTCGGCGTTGCCAAAATCGAGAGACTTCATGAGGAAAAACCCATTAGACCTTGAAGCTCTCTCCACATCCACACGCGTCCTTCACGTTTGGATTGTTGAACTTGAAGCCTTCATTCAAACCTTCGCGGGTGTAGTCCAACTCCATGCCATCGATGTAAGGCAAGCTTTGTGGATCGACCAGTACCGTCACGCCATGGCTGTTGAATTGCAGGTCAGCATCTTCAGCCGCATCCGCGAATTCCAATTTGTAAGCCATGCCAGAACAACCGCTGGTGCGCACACCCAGACGCAGACCAACGCCTTTTCCGCGTTTAGTCAAAAAATTCTGCACATGCTTGGCAGCGTTCTCTGTCAACGTGACGCCCATGTTCGACTCCTATTTGTTTCCGTTGCAGGCAGCAGTCTCAAGCGTTGCGCCATGCTTTGATTTGTAATCCGCCACGGCTGCTTTGATGGCATCTTCCGCCAAGATGGAGCAGTGGATCTTCACAGGTGGCAACGCCAACTCTTCCGCGATGTGCGTGTTCTTGATCGCCAACGCTTGATCGACAGTCTTGCCCTTGACCCATTCAGTCACCAAGGAACTAGATGCGATTGCCGAACCGCAACCATAGGTCTTGAACTTCGCATCTTCGATGATGCCGTCTTTGCCGACTTTGATCTGCAACTTCATCACGTCACCGCATGCGGGTGCACCCACCATGCCTGTACCCACGAATGAGTCACTCTTATCCATCGAACCTACGTTACGGGGATTCTCGTAGTGATCGAGTAGTTTTTCGCTGTATGCCATTTTGTCCTCCTACGCCTTTAATGCGCAGCCCATTGAACGGTGTTCAAATCGATACCGTCCTGGTGCATCTCCCACAGAGGTGAGAGTTCGCGCAATTTGCCGATCTTGTCGTGCAGTAACTTGATGGTGTAATCCACTTCTTCCACGGTAGTAAAACGACCTACCGTAAAACGGATAGAGCTATGTGCCAACTCGTCGTTACGCCCCAAAGCGCGCAACACGTAAGAGGGTTCCAAGCTTGCCGACGTACACGCAGAACCGCTAGACACCGCGATGTCCTTGACCGCCATGATGAGCGATTCACCTTCCACGAAGTTGAAGCTCACGTTCAGATTGTGTGGTACGCGACTATCCATGTCACCGTTCAGATAGACCTCTTCCATACTCGACAACCCTGCCCACAAACGGTCACGCAACATACGGATGCGCTCGTTCTCGGTCGCCATCTCTTCTTTCGCCAAGCGGAACGCCTCGCCCATGCCGACGATCTGGTGTGTCGCTAACGTGCCAGAACGGAAGCCACGCTCGTGACCACCGCCATGCATCTGTGCTTCCAAACGTACACGCGGCTTGCGACGTACGTAAAGCGCGCCGATGCCCTTTGGGCCGTAAGTCTTGTGTGCAGAGAACGACATTAGATCGACCTTGAGTTTTTGCAGATCGATGGCGACCTTGCCCGTCGCTTGTGCCGCATCCACATGAAATAGGATGCCGCGCTCACGGCACATCTCGCCGATAGCCGCGATGTCTTGGATGACGCCGATCTCATTATTCACATACATCACCGACACGATGACCGTATCAGGACGCAATGCCGCTTTGAGCTTCTCCAGATCGACAAGCCCACTTGGCTCGGGATCAAGGTAAGTCGCCGAGAAACCTTGACGCTCCAACTCGCGCACCGTATCCAAGATCGCTTTGTGCTCGGTCTTCACCGTGACGATGTGCTTACCCTTGTCTGCGTAAAAATTGGCTGCGCCCTTCAAGGCCAAGTTGTTCGATTCTGTCGCGCCCGATGTCCACACGATCTCTTTCGGATCGGCATTCACCAGTGCTGCGACTTGCTCACGCGCACGCTCTATCGCCTCCTCCGCCGTCCAACCATAGGCATGCGAACGCGATGCCGGATTGCCGAACTGCTCTGTGAGGTAAGGGATCATCACCTCGGCCACGCGCGGGTCTACCGGTGTGGTGGCGGAATAATCCATGTAGATAGGGAAATGCAGCGTCATCTTTGTTCCTTCGTTCCTATCAAGCGAGAGCAGACATCTTTTGAATAGGCTTAGTCATCACGATGGGAGACACATCCGATTTGGCCGTTTTAGCCTGACCATCTGCCACTTGTTGCAAGCTCACTTGTTGCAAGTATTCATGGATCTTGTCACTCAAACCCAACCACAGGTCATGTGTCGAACAAGGTTCGCCATCTTTGCAGTTGCCCATGCGGTCACAGTTCGTCGCATCCAAAGGCTCATCCACCGCGATGACGATGTCGGCGATCGTGATCTTGCTAGCTGGTCGTGCCAAGCAGTAGCCACCACCTGGGCCGCGCACACTGGCGACCACATTGTTCTTGCGTAGCTTGGAGAACAACTGCTCCAGATACGAAAGCGAGATCTTTTGACGCTCACTGATGGCCGCCAACGTGACTGGGCCTTTGCCCCCACGCTGAGTCAGGTCAACCATTGCGGTCACTGCGAAACGTCCTTTAGTAGTCAGGCGCATATTCTTCCCCTTGCATTGTTTATACGGATGGTGCGGTCAGGTCTGCCTAGATTCGAGGCATCCGAACTCGCGCTGACTGAATAGTAGAATACCCGAGGCTTTTAATCAACAATCTTGTTCAAATGGTTTGGGTCGAACTTGTCGGCAGTGGCGCGCTCCTCCTCCACCCTGACCCCCATCTTTTCGAGTTGTTCCAAAATGAAATCAATGCGCTGATCAACAGTGACACTATGGCCAATAAGGCCATGCAAGGCTTTGTTCACGGGGTCGTTATGGTCGTTACCTATACCGTAAGCGTTGAAACCCGTTGCAGTCTTCTTCTCTTCGTCCAATATCCGCGCAGGAATACCTGCGGCTGTAGCACCTGCTGGCACATCCTTCACCACCACTGCGTTGGAGCCGATCTTGGCACCCGCACCGATATGGATAGGCCCAAGAATCTTAGCTCCCGCCCCCACCACGACACCGTTACCCAACGTCGGATGGCGCTTTCCTTCTTTCCACGACGTACCGCCCAGCGTCACACCGTGATACAGCGTCACGTCATCGCCGATCTCAGCTGTCTCGCCGATGACGACCCCCATACCGTGGTCGATGAAGAACCGCCGACCGATGGTCGCTCCGGGATGGATCTCGATACCCGTCAAACCACGGCCGATGTGAGACGTGAAGCGCCCCAGCCATTTCAGCCCCATGTGCCAAAAGGTGTTCGACATGCGATGGAAGATGCGCGCGTGCAACCCTGGATAGCAGGTCAACACTTCGAAAGTGCTGCGCGCTGCGGGATCGCGGTCGAATACGCTGGCGATATCTTCTCTAATGTTTTTGAACATCTGGATGCTCTTCCATATAACGTCGTTTCAGACGCGCATTGTACTCGGTCGCCACGGTCAACATGCCACGCAGGATGTTGATCTCCTCATCTTCCAGACGCGTTCTGGAATACAGGCGGCGCAAGCGTTGCATCAAGCGCGCAGGATTTTGTGTGGTGAAGAAACCGATCTCGAACAGCGTCTTTTCGAGGTGTGCGTACAGCCCCTCGACACGCTCATGCGAGGCAGGCTGTATGTCGGTCGTCTCTAGCGTGAATGACGCTGCTGCCACACTCAACTCATACGCTACCACCTGCACTGATGCCGCGATGTTGAGCGATGAGAAGTCAGGATTCGATGGGATGTTCACGCCCAACTGAGCCTTGCCCATCTCCTCATTCGTCAAACCAGACATCTCGGTGCCGAACAGCAAAGCCACTGGATGTGAAGCAGCTTCTTGCAACACCTGCGGCATCGCCTCGCGCGGCGTCTGCACTTCGATGGAGATGTCACGCAGGCGCGCCGTCATCGCAGCCGTGAACACCACCCCCTGCAAAGCCTCGTCGATGGAGCCGCACACCACCGCGTTCTGCAACACATCATCCGCCCCCGCCGCCATCGCAGACGCCTGCGGGTCAGGGAAATGCTTGGGATTGATGAGGTAGAGATGGCGCAAACCCATGGTCTTCATCGCCCGCGCCGCCGCACCAATGTTGCCCGGATGGGAGGTGTGACTGAGGACGACTCTGATGTTGTCGAAAGGATTTGGTTTATTCAAAACGCGATTCCAACTAAAATACGCACTGGTTACTTCAATAATGAACTTTGAGAGCCGTCACGCTGCAGGCCGATCAAAGTTCAATGCTCATTAAAAAGGTCGTACTGATATGCACCCCATGCTCAACATCGCGGTGAAGGCCGCTCGTCGCGCCGGAAACTTGATCCACCGTGCCGCAGACAATTTGGACCACCTCTCTATCCAAAAGAAATCCCATGCAGATTACGTGAGCGAAGTGGATCGCGCGGCGGAAAACATCATCGTACAGACCTTGTTGGATGCCTATCCAACCCATGCGATTCTAGCAGAAGAGGGCGGCGCTCAAGGCCAGTCCGAGTATGTTTGGATCATCGACCCGCTCGACGGTACGACCAATTTCCTACACGGCATTCCTCAGTACGCAGTGTCTATCGCACTGCAACATAACGGCGTGCTGACGCAATCCGTGGTGTACGACCCAACCAAGAACGACCTATTTACCGCCACGCGTGGACGCGGCGCTTACCTCAACGACAAACGCCTGCGCGTCTCCAAGCGCAAAGAGATGGAAGACAGCCTCATCGGCACCGGCTTCCCTTACACGCGCTTCGAACACATGAGTGCTTACATGGCCATCTTCCAAGACCTGATGCAAAAGACCGCTGGCCTGCGTCGCCCCGGTGCGGCATCGCTTGATCTCGCATGGACAGCCGCTGGCCGTTATGACGGATTCTTTGAGACAGGCCTGAAACCTTGGGACATCGCAGGCGGCGCCCTGCTCATCTCGGAAGCGGGCGGTATCGTGACTGACCTCTCAGGCAATCAGAACTTCCTCACCAGCGGCCACATCTGCGCAGGCAATCCGTTCATCCAAGAACAACTGCTCAAAGTCATCGCGCCACATCTGACAGACGGATTGAAATAGGCGCAAAGAACATGACGCACGCGGCAGCGCTGGAACAGACGTTGCATCGAGACATCCCCATCACACGCGAGATGGGGATACGCGTCGCCGCCTACGACGGCAAACATCTACGCCTCACCGCACCGCTCGCCCCCAACGTGAATGACAAAGGCACGGCCTTCGGTGGCAGCCTGTATTCCGTAGCTGTGCTTTGCGGATGGAGCCTGCTACGCCTCAAGCTGAACGAGGCTGGGCTGGAAAAGAAGAACATCGTCATCCAAGAGGCCAACACACGCTACCTGCGGCCCGTCACCGGCGAGCTACAAGCGGAATGTCACCTCGTACCCGAAGCTTGGCAAGATTTCTTGCAACCGATGCAACAACGCGGTCGTGCGCGCATCACGCTCAGCGTCGTCATTCGTCAGCAGGACAAAGCTGCCGTCGAATTCACTGGCCAGTACGTCGCACTCGATTAGAACCATGTCTAACACCGCCCCCGAAAAACAAACACCCATGATGCAGCAGTACATGCGCATCAAAGCGGAACACATCGACAAGCTGCTGTTCTACCGCATGGGCGATTTCTACGAGTTGTTCATGGACGATGCCGTGCGCGTCGCCAAACTGCTCGACATCACGCTCACGCAACGCGGCGCATCTAACGGCCAGCCGATCAAGATGGCGGGCGT
>PNNY01000017.1 GCA_013824485.1 Sideroxydans sp. | reverse complement strand
ATCTCGACACCCAACAGCACTGGCATCCAAAAACGTGATGTGAAGCCGAACGAGCGCCAATACAGCAAAGTGAAGAACGGCAAGAACAACCAGAACACCTCGCCCGGATTGACTAGGAAAGGCCGTCCGTAACGATAGGTGCTGAAGAAGGCGAGATAGGTGAGTGCCGCAACGAACCCTGTTTCGACTTTTCCTGTGAGTCTTTTCGCCAGCAGGAATAGAAGTAAAGCAGTGAGCAAAGTGTAGATCACGCTCGGATAGCGTAGATGCCACCAATCCCAATCGCTCCCCCAATTCGTCGAAGCGATGCCCTGCCAGAACACCAATGGCGGCTTGGTGTTGCGCATATCGTTCAGTGAAGACTGCAAAGGCAACCAGTTGCCACTCTGCGCTGTCAGGCGCGTGATGTGGGCGTAGACCTCTTCATCGCCGTTGCGCGGGATATGCAGGCCATCGAGACCGTAGAGATAGACGAACACCGCCAACAGCAGAGCCACTAAGTAACGCGTCACAGGAGTGGCAACGATACGGCTCAGCATGTCAGGCTTGCTTGTCTTGCTTTGAGTCAGACCCCAGCTTGGTGCGGCCGAAGGTCCAGATGTCGTTGAGCAGGAAGTTCAACACGCTGGTCACACCGATGGCGATGAGGTTGGCGATCTGATAGTAGAAGTGCGGCGCCAACAGATTGGTGAACACGATCTGCAAGATGATGCTCAAGCTACACGCCAGCGAGTACTGGCCGAACTGCGCTGGCAAGGACAGATGGTGATATTGCTTGCGGTCTGCCCACGTCCAATAACGGTTCCACATGAAGTTATTGAACGTCGCCAAGAAGATGGCCAGCGCCAATGAAAGGTTGAGGCGTATCTCAGTCGTCTGCACCGTGTTGAACAAGAACTCCTGCGCCATGTAAAGCACGCCGATGTTGACCACCGTGCCGGATGCGCCGACCGTGCCGAACTTCAAGAAGCGACGCGAAAAGATGCGGCGGATCAACGAAGCCGTACGCATCCTGATCTTGAAAGGGGATGCCATCTTAGTGAACACTTTGCAGCAAGGAATGCGCCTTCATCAACACCTGCTCCGGCGTGATCTGTTGTAGACATTGGTTATTACCATCGCAAGGTGAGAGGCGATGGTTGTAGGCAGTTAGGCAGGGAGAACATGACAACGATGTGTAAAGACAATGGATGTTCGGCGCGAGTGGGCTGTACAGTGCGGGCGTCTCTGGCCCGAAGAACACCAATGTCTGCAAAGGGGTGAGCGCCGCAAACTGGCCTGGGCCACCATCATTCGTCACCAGCAAGGACGCATGATGGAAGATCGCCAACAGATGGCGCACCGACTTGGTGTAACCCGTGAGGTCGATGCAGAGGTCATGTTTGCAATGGGCCACGATCTCCAAGGCCAAAGGCTTGGCATCCGGCAGGCCGATGAGGCCGACTGCATAGCCGTCTTTCAGCAACTCATCGCACAGACGTTTGTAGTAAGCCGGTGGCCATGCGCGAATGGGCAACAGTCCTCCATCGGGATAGACCAGGACCAATTCCTTGCCTTGAAGCACGGGAAAATCTTTGAGCAGTTGCGCCGTGATGCCCGCCACTTCGCCCGCGTCAAACTGCAACATCGGCGGCGCACTCACTTCATGTGCGGGTGCTTTGGCGATGGGCGTGCCACTCGATTCGATGGCATCCACCATGGTGAGGAACTGTTGCGACAAATGACGATAGGGGTTGTACATCACCTTACGGTTCATGAACGTACCGCGATACAGGCCTTCTTGCGTATGGGAATGGAAGCCGACATGAACCTTCGCCCCCGACAAATAAGAGAAGATGCTGCTAGCACGTGAGAATAACTCGCAGTCGATGACCACATCGAAGTCCATTGAACGCATCTTGAGCAGTGCCTTGATACTGTCGCCCGCGAATTCGCCCAGCGCCTTGTCGTTCAGCGTGATGACGTTCTCTTTGGGCATCACGCCCAACAGATCCAACACTTCGCGGTTCTTGCGAAACATCAGCATGTGTAGCTCGGCGTTCGGATAGCGACGCTTCAGTTCTGCAAACATGGGCTGCGCCAACACCAAGCTGCCCATCTCGGACAGCAATACTATAAGGATTCGCTTGGGGCGCTCGACCTTGGGTGCGCCGACGAATGACACGCGCACTTTCTCGATGAGCGACAAAACCGCACAGATCGGCACACCCGCCAGTCGATCCACAGCCCGTTGGAAATTGATGTTCAAGAAGCAGCCCTGTCATTGATTGGAATGTCGGAGGCGTGAGCCGCTCCGACGCTGCGCGATTATCGGCGAAAGCACCCGCTCGAACAAGCCAGAATGAGACATCTATTCGTCATTGCCTGCATGGTGTAAATTGCTACCAGTCCATACACCATCCGCCAACCCCTGAGATACGTCAGATGAGCCACCCCTCACACATCGGCCAATACCGTCTACTCAAGAAGCTAGGGGCAGGTGCGACCAGCGTAGTCTATTTGGCACACGACCCCAGCCAAGACAAAGAGGTCGCCCTCAAAGTCATCAACCAAGCCTTCCTGGAGAATCCTAGGAATGGACGGCAGAACCGCAAGCAACTACAGAATGAAGCGGGACTAGCGGGCAAGCTCTCTCACCCCCATATCGTCACCACCTTCGACGCGGTCATCAGCGACGAGGTTTGCTACATCGTGATGGAGCACATGCCTGGAGGAACGCTAGAGAAGCACATCCATTCCGACAACCTGCTGCCACTCGATCGCGTAGTGGAATATATGTTCGAATGTTGCCGCGCACTCAACTATGCGCAGTTCAACGGCGTCATCCATCGAGACATCAAACCTGCCAACCTGTTGCTGTGCGACGAGACAACCATCAAGATCTCCGACCTCGGCGCAGCTGTACGCATGGATATCGAGCAGACACAAAGTAATGTCGGCTCACCCAACTATATGTCTCCTGAACAGGTGCGAGGTGAATCCGTCTCGCACCTCACTGACATCTATTCACTTGGCGTGGTGATGTACCGCCTGCTCACCGGACACTCACCTTACAGCCCGAAGAACTTGGCCAACCTGTATCACCAGATCTTGAACGAGCCGCCGGTCCGCCCATCCCAACTGCGCAAAGACCTGCCCGTCACCTTGGAGCGCATCGTCCTCACCGCCATGCAAAAAGACCCTGCCAAACGCTTCGCCACGTGGCGCGACTTTGGCAACGCACTCGCCGCAGTCGGCCATTTCGAGAAAAGCGACCTTGAGGTCAACGAGACCGAAAAGTTCGCCGCGCTACGCAAGATGCAGTTCTTCGAGGATTTCGCCGACATCGAACTGTGGGAGATCCTGCGCATCAGCGAATGGCAGAAACAGCCCGAGAAGACTGTCTTGATGCGTGAGAACGAGATGGGCGACGAGTTCTACATCATCATCGATGGCAGCGTCAGCGTCACGCGCGGTTCGCGTCTGCTCATCGCACTGCGCAAAGGCGACTGCTGCGGCGAGATGGCTTACATCCGAGGTCGCCGCATGCCGCGTTCCGCCACCGTCACCGCCAACACCGACATCACCGTGATGAAGATAGACCCGCACCAACTCAACCAACTATCGGAACAGTGCCAATCTCACTTCAATCAATCCTTCATGTTCGTTTTGGCTGAGCGCCTGCGCATGTCGGATGACCGCGTCTCGAAACTTATCAGCTAGAATCCGCCGCCCTTTACCTTTGGAGATCTGCAACATGGCAACCAAGACCATCATCAGCACACCCGATGCACCCGCCGCCATCGGCACCTACTCGCAAGCCGTGCGCGTAGACGACACCGTGTATCTCTCCGGCCAGATCGGCCTCGACCCAGACACCATGATCTTGGCTGATGGCATCGAAGCTCAGATCAATCGCGTGTTTCAGAACCTGCGCGCCGTCGCTGTCGCGTCTGGCGGCAGCATGGATGACGTGGTGAAACTCAACATCTATCTCACCGACCTCATCCACTTCGCCAAAGTGAACGAGATCATGGCGACCTATTTCAGCCAACCCTATCCCGCGCGCGCCGCTGTTGGTGTCGCCACCTTACCGCGCGGCGCATTGGTAGAGGCCGACGGCGTACTTGTCCTGCAAGACTAAACGCAGCACTCGATCGCATCCATGACCCAACCGCAGAACATCGGCAAGTATTCCATCGTCAAAAAACTCGGCCAAGGTGCGACCAGCACCGTGTATCTCGGCTTCGACACCTTCGCCAAACGCGAAGTGGCGATCAAGGTATTGAAGCAGGAGATATTGAACGACCCGAAATTCGGCAAGATCTATCAACGCCAACTCGATAACGAAGCCTCTCTCGTCGGCAAACTCTCTCATCCGCACATCGTGGGCATCTACGACGCGCTCATCGGCGACAACGAGAGTCACATCGTGATGGAGTACGTCAACGGCGGCACATTGGAAAGACACGCTGAGCCGGATGATCTACTACCCGTCGACCGCGTGGTGGAATACATGTTCAAGTGTTGCCGTGCCTTGAATTACGCCCAGTTCAACGGCGTCATCCACCGCGATATCAAGCCCGCCAACATGCTGATGACCGTAGAGGGCGACATCAAGATCTCCGACATGGGCGCGGCGCTGATACTGAACCTAGAGCAGACCCAAGTGAGCAACCTCGGCTCACCCAGCTATATGTCGCCCGAGCAGATCCGTGCCGAGACACTGACGCACCAAACCGACATTTACTCGCTCGGCGTAGTCATGTACCGCCTACTCACAGGGCATGCGCCCTACAACGCACAAAGCCTAGCCGGCCTGTGCCACCAGATATTGAACATGACACCGCCCACATTGCTATCACATCGCGCCAATATTCCGCCAGAGCTGGAACGTGTGGTGCTACGTGCGATGCACAAAGACAAGAAGGAACGTTACCTAGATTGGAAAGACTTCGGTAGCGACCTCGCTGCACTCGGCCGTTTCGAACAGGCCGATATCGAGACCAACCAGACTGAAAAATTCAGCACCCTGCGTGAGATGTCTCTTTTCAAAGACTTCACCGATACCGAGCTGTGGGAGATCTTGCGCGTCGGCAGTTGGCAGAAACAACCTCCACAGACCGTGCTGATGCGCGAAGACGAGATGGGCGACGACTTCTACATCATGGTCGAAGGCAGCGTGAACGTGACCAAGGGCGGCAAGTTGCTCAACCTCATCAGCCGCGACGACTGCTTTGGCGAGATGTCCTACATCAGCGGCAAAGTCGTGCCTCGCTCTGCCACCGTCACCGCCAGCACCGAAGTCACCGTGTTGCGCATCGCCCCCAAACTACTCGGACAACTCTCCGACCACTGTCAGCTACATTTCAACCAAGCCTTCCTGCGCGTGATGGCAGATAGGTTGCGTATGGCGGACACACGCTTCGCCAAGTTAGCTAACTAGACGCTGGCTTCATTGGCTACACCCTCCAAAATCTCCCCAACCACGCTGGCGAAACTCGCCAAGCTCGGCATCCATCATCGTGCCGATCTATTGTTGCATCTGCCTTTGCGTTACGAGGACGAGACTCACCTCACACCCATCGCCAATGCCCAGCCGGGGATGACGGTACAGGTGCAGGGTGTCGTCACGCATAGCGAGGTGATGTTCCGTCCGCGCCGTAGCTTGGTGTGTCGACTGATGGAAGGCCACGAGGAACTCACCTTACGCTTCCTTAACTTCTACCCCAGCCAACAGAAACAACTCGCCGTCGGCAAGCAGATACGTGCCATCGGCGAAGTACGCATGGGCTATTTCGGTTTGGAGATGGTGCACCCTAAGTGTCGGGCGGCGGATGACGACACACCCTTGCAGCAAAGCCTCACGCCCATCTATCCGACTACGGCGGGACTCGCGCAGCCAGTGTTGCGTAAGCTCATCAACAATGCGCTGGAGAGCATCCCACTCACCGACACCTTGCCTGCTCCGCTGCTAAAAAAATTGAAGCTCGCCGACTTCGGCGACAGCCTGCGCCTGTTGCACAACCCGGAAGCGGATGTCTCAGCGACAGAATTGGAAGCGCACAACCACGCTGCGTGGCGGCGCATCAAGTTCGACGAGCTGTTGGCGCAACAACTCTCGATGCGCGTGCATCACCGCGAACGTAGCAAACGCATCGCCCCCGCTTTGCCACCCCATGCAAAATTGACCGCCGCCTTGTTGAAGAAACTGCCGTTCAAACTCACCGGTGCACAGCTGAAAGTGTGGCAAGAGATCGCGCACGATCTAGCTCTTGCACATCCGATGCAGCGCCTTCTATTGGGTGACGTCGGCAGCGGCAAGACCATCGTCGCCGCACTCGCTGCGCTGCAAGCCATCGAGAACGGCTATCAAGTCGCCTTCATGGCACCGACGGAGATACTCGCCGAGCAGCATTACCTCAAGCTGAGTGAGTGGCTTGTCCCACTCGGCATCACCCCAGTGTGGCTCTCCGGCAGTTTGAAGAAGAAAGACAAGGTCGCCGCCGCAGAGCGAATCGCAACTGGCGACACCTTGCTCGCCATCGGTACGCATGCGCTGTTCCAAGCCTCGGTCGAGTTCAACAAACTCGGTCTCGTCATCGTGGATGAGCAACACAAGTTCGGCGTGCAACAACGCCTCTCACTGCGCAACAAAGGCGATGAACCACACCAACTCATGATGAGCGCCACCCCCATCCCGCGGACCTTGGCGATGAGCTACTACGCCGACCTCGATGTATCGACCATCGACGAACTTCCGCCTGGACGCACGCCCATCGTCACCAAGTTGGTGAGCGATGCGCGGCGAGACGAAGTGTTCGAGCGTGTGCGTGCCGCCTGTCTCGCAGGTCGTCAGGCATATTGGGTGTGTCCGCTCATCGAGGAATCGGATGCACTGGAAGTGGAGTTACAGAACGCCATCGAGACACATCAACAATTGACCGAAGCACTACCCGAGCTGAACGTGGGCTTGGCGCATGGCCGTTTGCCACCTGCGGAAAAAGCAGCGGTGATGGCAGCATTCAAAGCAGGCGAGTTGCATCTGCTGGTCGCCACCACCGTCATCGAAGTAGGCGTGGATGTACCTAACGCCAGCCTGATGGTGATCGACCATGCCGAACGCATGGGGCTAGCGCAACTGCATCAACTGCGCGGCCGCGTGGGTCGCGGTGCAGCAGAGAGCATGTGCGTGTTGTTGTTCATGCAGCCGCTTTCCGAACTAGCGCGCGAACGTTTGAAAGTCATCTACGAGAACACGGACGGCTTCGTCATCGCACAACAAGACTTACAATTGCGCGGCCCCGGCGAACTGTTGGGCGCAAGGCAGAGTGGCGTGGCGATGTTGCGTTTCGCCGACCTGACCGAAGATGAAGATCTGCTAGAGCAAGCACGGCTCACCGCAGATGAACTGCTACGCGACGCACCCGATGTGGCGCGCGCACACCTACAAAGATGGATGGCGAATAAGCATGACTTCTTGCAAGTCTAGAAAACATCTCCCTCATCCCAACCCTTCTCCCAGAGGGCGAAGGGCTTTGCTTCCCTCGCCCTCTGGGAGAGGGACTGAGGGTGAGGGCTCTTTCGCCACACACCAAATTTCAAAATGAGCCAGCAACCTCACGACCACTTTTGGAATCGCCTAACCACAGGTTGCGATGCCGCATTGCACCCGTGGTTACACGACCACGGCTCGCTCACCCAACGCATCCAGCAGCGCTGCGATAGATTCTCCGTATCACCTGTTCGCAGCGGATTGGCGCGCATCGCTTACGACGAAGCTGCACTGCTCGACATCGCACCGCATCATCTGGCCTACTCGCGCGAAGTGTTCCTGTTTGCCGATGGAAAACCTGTGGTGTTCGCCCACAGCACCACTGCCTGCGAACATCTACGCGGCGCATGGAAAGCGATGAATGGATTGGGCAATCGTTCGCTCGGTTCGCTGCTGTTCACCCATCCACTGGTGATACGCCAACCACTACATTTCAAAGCCCTGCGCGCGCATCACCCGCTCTATCGCAGTGCCACGCAGACGGAGGTTTCGCCCGACACCCTATGGGCGCGCCGCTCGCTGTTCACGTTGCATGGCGCGCCGCTGTTGGTGACGGAAGTGTTCTTGCCGGAGATACTGAAGCTCAGGTAACTGAAAATATATAGGCCGTTTTTCTGCTTGGAGCGGAGATGCGAGTCGGGCTAGGATGTGACTACTTGATAGCTTGAGGTAAAGTTGTTAGAGCCGCTCCACTGTCAACTAGATCTGCCCGTGTCACGTTCATGCTCAGCGTATTTTGTAAACTTTATCTTGAAAGGAAACTTCATGAGGTCATTCATATTTTCAATTGCTACCGTACTTTTAGTTGCGCTGGCAACAAACGCAAACGCAGCCAAAATCAAGAAATCTGAAAATTCAATATTGTTTGGAAGAATTGAAGTTTCTGCCACTAATGATGAGTGGACTACAACAAGCCTCAAAGTTAAAGAAGGTGAGTTTCTTACAATTCTTGTTCGAGATGACAATCAAATTGCCGTCGGAAGCTACCTTGGTGCCACCACAGCTAATGGCACTCAAGGAGGAGTGGGAGCACTCCAAATGAAAATTGGAACAGGACAAGCGCAGACTGTAGGATCAAATAAAACTGTTATCGCTTCTGAAGCGGGTACCGTCAAATTCAAAATCTACGACACCAACTATTCCGACAACTCTGGGAAATTTGAAGTATTTGTGATTCACATTCCCGCGGCCACATTTCCCTCACAACCGACCGATATTGCAAAAGAAGATTAAATCTCCCGCTTTCAATATAAAGAGCTAAAGATGGCAGGCTGAATTGATTTTCGGTGAAAAGGGTCGGTGAAGAGAGTCAGCCTCGCAAATAACCTCCCCCTGCCACACTCCACTCACATTAAGTTTTCCCTCACTCCGACAAATGGTGCGACAGGTTAAAATCACCGCCATGAAAATCGTCGAACGCCTCCACCTCTACATCCAACTCACCCGTCTGCATCGCCCTATCGGCATCTTGCTGTTGCTATGGCCCACGTTGTGGGCGGTGTGGATCGCAAGCCACGGACATCCTTCATGGCTCGTGCTCGTCATCTTCACCCTCGGCACGGTGTTGATGCGCTCCGCCGGATGTGCGGTGAACGACTACGCCGACCGCCACATCGACAAACATGTGAAGCGCACACAAGATCGTCCGCTCACCAGCGGCAAGGTGACCGAACGCGAGACCTTGTGGCTGGCTATCGTGTTGGCGCTTCTTGCCTTCGCGCTCATTCTGCCGCTCAATCCGCTGACTTGGCTGTTGGCCTTCCCCGCCGTGTTCCTCGCCGCGAGTTACCCCTTCACCAAACGTTTCTTCGCCATCCCGCAAGCCTACCTCGGCATCGCCTTCGGCTTCGGCATTCCTATGGCGTTCGCCGCCACACTCGGTCACGTGCCACCTGTGGCGTGGGTACTACTACTCGCCAACGTGTTCTGGGCAATCGCGTATGACACCGAATACGCGATGGTAGATAGAGACGACGACATCCATCTCGACATCCACTCCTCCGCCTTGTTCTTCGGCAAATACGACGTCATCGCCGTGATGGTGTGCTACCACCTCACCTTGTTGTTGTTGGCGATAGCAGGATTGATGGCCAACCTAGGCCAACTCTACTTCGTCGGCCTCATCACAGCCTATGGCATCGCGTGGCATCACTATTCGCTCATCAAAGAAAGAAGCCGCGACAAATGCTTCGCGGCTTTCTTGCACAACAATTGGATCGGGGCGGCGGTGTTTGCGGGGGTGGTGGGGGATTATTTAGTGCACTAACAGTCGAGCATTTACTGTGAAGACTTATTTCGAGTCACCCACAGACTGGCAAACATGAAGGTGGCGATGATGAGTCCGACGATGCCTAGCGATAAGCCCACTGGGATCTTGTAAAAGTCGACGATCAACATCTTGGCTCCCACGAACACCAGCACCATGGCTAGCCCGTATTTCAGCAGATGGAAACGCTCGGCCATGCCAGCCAACATGAAATACATCGCACGCAGACCCAGAATGGCGAAGATGTTGGAGGTGAAGACGATGAAGGGGTCTGTCGTGATCGCAAAGATCGCGGGGATCGAATCCACTGCAAAGATCAGGTCGGACAATTCGATCATGATGAGCACCAATAACAGCGGCGTGAACGTGCGTAGTCCATTTTCCATCACCCAGAACTTTTCACCGCGATAGTCCGGCGTCAGCCGCAGATGACGCTTGAACCAGTTGACGAGCGGATTCATACTCAGGTCTGGTTCGACCTCGGCAAACATCAACATCTTGATACCCGTGACCACGAGGAATGCGCCGAACAGATACAGCAACCAGTGGAATTCCTGCACCAACCATGCGCCCGCCACGATCAGGATGGCGCGCAAAACGATCGCGCCAATGACGCCGTAGATCAACACACGACGCTGAATCTCTGCTGGCACCGCAAAGAAAGTGAAGATCATCAGGAACACGAAGATGTTGTCGACCGCCAGCGCTTTCTCGATCAGGTAGCCGGTCAGAAACTCCATCGCCTTGATGTCGGCCACTTCGCTACCGTATTCACCGCTGAGATAGCGCCACAACCCGTAGTTGAACAACATGGCCAGCATGAACCAGACAAATGACCATATCGCTGCCTCTTTGAAACTGACCTTGTGCGCCTTGTTGCCCCCCACCAAAAATAGATCTACCGCGATCATCACCAGAACAAAGCCGATGAAGACCGCCCACATCCAAGGTTCGCCGATATGCAACGCAGAGTCCATGTATTACCTCAAGTACTTTGGAACAAAACTGACGCAGATTCTCAGCTCAACACAGCTATACAGCAAGCAACTTCGTCATCTCGCTCCGCTCACCTGCAAACTCTCCCGTCAGCACGAAACCAATCATTTTGTTCTGTCCATCGAAGAATCCCATCTTCACACCATGCCCCGAGGCTAGCTCTTTCCATGCCCCCACCGCATCACGTGCCACGGGTGCGACAGCAACAGGATGAGCTGGCGTCTTTACCACCACGGGCATGGCGGGGAATTGCACTTTCGCCGCTTCGCCGTTCAACACGCGCGCCAAGGCTCGCCCCGCATGCATGATGGGCAAGACGAAGGGTTGCACTTTGCCTTGTATCTCTGCGCAATCACCCAGCGCGAATATCGACGCGTCGTTGCTGCGAAGTTGTTCGTCCACCACGATGCCGCGATTGATGGCGAGGCCAGCATCGTTTGCAAGTTGGGTACGTGGTCGCAGGCCGACGGCGGAGATGACGAGGTCGGCATTCAGCGTGCTGTCACCGGCAAGGGTGAGTGTATAGCCAGTTGCAGCTTTGTCCATGCGTTGTATGGATGTGCCGAAGCGCCATGTCACACCGAGTTGCGCCAGCGGTTGCAGCAATTGCGTGCCAGCTTGTTCCGGCATCAAACTGGCGAGCGGGTAAGCGCCGGGGTCGATGACAGTGACGGCGCAACCTGCAGCCGCCCAATCGTTGGCGAATTCGCAGCCGATGAGTCCGCCGCCCATGATGGCAATGGACTTCACCCCATTCAATGCTTCACGCAACTCGGCGTAATCAGCAAGGTCGTTCACCGACATCACTTCATTAGCGGCATCACCTTGCAGGAGAATGCGAATGGGATCAGCACCCAGCGCCAGCACTAGCCTGTCGTAGTGCAACGTGCCTACCGAAGTCTCCAACTTCTTATCCGCACGATGGATGGCGCCCACCTCGGTATGTGTGAACAATTGGATGTCGAGTTGCTTCGCCATCTCTGTTGCCGAATTGAGCACCAAGTTCGTCGCATCTTTGTGTTGCGCGAAGGCGTTGGACAGCATGGGCTTGGAGTAATAATCGCCACTGTCGCGCGACACCAAGGTGATAGGGATGTCACGATTCAGTTTGCGCAATTCTCGGATGACGGTGTAACCCGCCAATCCGCTGCCCAATACGACGATGGGGTTCATAGTCGGCCTCACTCTTCCAATAAACTGCGCAACATCCACGCGTTCTGTTCGTGCACTTGCATGCGTGCCGAAAGCAGATCGACGGTAGGTTGATCACCCGCTTTCTCCGCGATGGGGAGCACTTCGCGCGCGGTACGCACAACGGTCTCTTGTCCCTCCACCAGTTGTCGGATCATCTCTTTGGCATTGGGCACACCCTCACTGTCCTTGATACTGGTGAGTGCGGCGAACTGTTGGTAGCTGCCCGGTGCGGGGTGCCCCAAAGCGCGGATGCGTTCGGCCAGCATGTCCACCGCGTTCCATGTCTCGGTGTATTGCGTCATGAACATCAGGTGCAAAGTCTGGAACATCGGCCCGGTGACGTTCCAATGGAAGTTGTGCGTCTTGAGGTACAGGGTGTAGCTGTCCGCCAACATCCTCGACAGTCCGTCCGCGATCTTGCTGCGGTCTTTTTCCGAAAGGCCGATGTTGATGCTAGATACTTTCGCTTTGCTCATGATGTCCTCCTTCACTTATCTGCTGGCTTAGACCTCTACCATTTCGAAATCTGCCTTCGCCACTCCGCAATCTGGACATGCCCAGCTTTCAGGAATGTCTGCCCATGCCGTACCGGGTTTGATGCCTTCCTCCGGCAAGCCCACTTTTTCGTCGTAGATGAATCCACACACCACACATTGCCAAACTTTCATGTCGTTCTCCTTGTATCTAGTTGGGATCAAGCCGTGACCTTCGCCAGTTGGGCGCGGTACTGATTGGCGTGGCGCTCTTCCACTTTGGCGAGTGCCGCGAAACGTTTTGCCGCTTTTTCCAGCGTGGCTTTGAACATCTCGGCATGCTCCTTCGATTCGTCGATCTGCTGCTTGATCTCGGTCGTGGCGGCAGCGTGGCCTTCCTGTTGCGCCGTCTTAAGGAAGCCGGGATACATCTCGGTGTACTCGTAGGTCTCGCCCTCGATGGCCATTTGCAAACAACGCTCGGTGGTCATCTCAGACTTTGGATACAGCAGATCGAGGTGGCCCAGCGCGTGCATCACTTCCTGCGCAGCGGTCTCTTCAAACACGCGTGCAACTTCCTCGTTGCCTTCCGCGCGAGCGATGGCGGCGAAGTAGCGGTACTTGGTGTGAGCCATCGATTCGCCCGCCAGCGCGGCTTCGAGATTTGCATGGGTCTTGATATCGGGTCTTTGCATAATGTTCTCCTTGGTTGTTTGATCAGTGGCGCATCGCCCACGGACGCAATGTAGGCTCATCCAACCCATCAATCCAATTGATTGTTCAAAGCAATGTGATTTATTATCCAAATCACTGGAGGCAAGATGACACTCAACGAACTTCGCTTCATCGTGGCCGTGGCACAGGAACGCAACTTCCGCCGCGCGGCAGAGAAGGCTTTCATCAGCCAGCCCGCGCTGTCGCTAGCGATACAGAAGTTGGAAGAAGAGCTGGGGCTGAAGATATTCGAGCGCGGCAAGAGCGATGTCAGCGTCACACCCATCGGGGCGTCTATCGTGGAGCAGGCACAGCGCGTGCTGGAAGAAGCGGAACGCATCCGCGAGATAGCCGCTCAAGGAAAGAACCAACTCACCACCCCGCTCCGCATCGGCATCATCCACAGCGTGAGCCCTTATCTGCTGCCTGACCTTATCCCCGCTTTGCGCAAGGTCGCCCCGCAGATGGCATTGGAAGTGGAAGAGAACATCACCGCAAATCTGGAAGTGCTACTGCGTAACGGCAAGTTGGATGTGATCATCATCGCGCTACCATTCGGCGATGCCAGCATCCTCACCCACCCTCTGTATGACGAGCCCTTCGAGGTAGTGGTGAACAATGACCATCGCTGGACAGCACGGCGCAGCATCAAAGCAACGGAACTGGCTGAAGAAAAAGTGTTGCTACTAGACTCTGGCCACTGCTTCAGCAACCAAGTGGCGGAAGCCTGCCCCGACCTCGCACGGCGCGGTGCGAACCCGCAGCAAGGCACGTCGCTGGAGACCATACGCAACATGGTCGCCTCTGGCATGGGCATCACGGTGTTACCCGCTTCTGCTAATAGTGCGCGCTACCGCAGCCGCTTGCTCACTGTCATTCCCTTCGCCAAGCCGATCCCGTCACGCCGTATCGCCCTAGCGTGGCGCAAGAGCTTTGCGCGCACCCAAGCCATCGAAGCATTGGCCGAAGCCATTGGCCTCGCCAAGATCACCGGCATCACCCATCTGGAGTGACTATGATTCCACAACCCTATCGCCAAAATCCTTTACTGCGCATGAGCTACAGCCTCATCGCACCGCTCTACGACATGGTCATCGAACGTCCGATGCGCGAGGCACGCAAGCGCTCTCTTGCTGGACTACCAACCGACACGCCACAAAAGGTGCTCATCAGCGGAGTCGGTACGGGGCTCGACCTGCCTTACCTGCCAGCATTGCATCAATACACTGCGCTCGATTTCAATCCGGCGATGTTGTCACGCGCAAAGTCACGCAATGAGAAGTTGGATGTGGAGTTCGTGTTGGGTGACAGCATGAACTTGCCGTATGCAGATGAACAATTCGATTGCGTGGTGTTGCACCTCATCGTGGCTGTCGTACCCGAGCCGCAGAAATGTCTGAGTGAAGCTGCTCGTGTACTCAAACCGGGCGGCACGATCTTGCTGTTCGACAAGTTTTTGCAGCCCGATCAGAACGCTTGGTTAAGACGTGTGCTCACGCCGCTTTCTCGCCGCATCGCCACACGCATGGATGTGGTGTTCGAAGAGGTGTTGCGTGGCGCTCCAACATTAGAGGTGGTGAGCAACGAAGGCGCGTTGGGCGGGCAATGGTTTCGTAGGATCACGCTGCGCAAGCCGCAATAAAAAACCCGCCAGTGGCGGGTTTTGTTTTTTTATACCCAATCCTTGGGCACGAGATATTTGTCGTACAACTCCGCTTCCGGCGTACCTGCCTCGGGGTGCCAGTCGTAACGCCATTTCACCAGCGGCGGCATGGAGAGCAAGATGGATTCGGTGCGGCCATTCGATTGCAGACCGAAGATGGTGCCACGGTCAATGACCAGATTGAACTCGACATAACGTCCGCGACGATACAGTTGGAAATCGCGTTCACGTTCACCATACGGCGTGTCTTTGCGCTTTTCCAACAACGGCACATATGCTGAAAGGTAATGATCGCCTACGCTCTGTTGGATGGCGAATGCAGTCTCGAAGTTAGGCTCACTCAAATCATCAAAGAAGATACCGCCCACGCCGCGCGGTTCGTTGCGATGTTTGAGGAAGAAGTATTCGTCGCACCATTTCTTGTAACGCGCATGGTGGTCACCGTTGAACGGTGCGAGCGAGTTCTTGCAGATCTGATGGAAGTGAACGGCATCTTCCTCGAAGCCGTAATACGGCGTGAGGTCCATGCCGCCGCCGAACCAGAACACCTTCTCACCATTCGGTTTGTGCGCCATGAACATACGCACGTTGGCATGCGAGGTGGGTGCGTAAGGGTTGCGTGGATGCATCACCAGCGAGACGCCCATCGCTTCCCAACTACAACCCGCCAACTCGGGGCGGTGCGCTGTGGCTGATGCAGGCATCTTGTCGCCCTGCACGTGAGAGAACGCTACACCACCGCGCTCCAGCACGTTGCCTTCCTCGATGATGCAGCTGATGCCTTCGCCTTTACCGATGCCGCCGCTGCCTGTGGCACGCGTCCATTTGTCGCGTAGGAATTTCTTGCCGTCCACTTGCTCCAAACGATCGACGATAAGTTCTTGCAGTTGCAGCAGGTATTGTTTGACGGGGCTTGAATCGATGTCGCTCATGTTCTCTCCGATTTGATACGTTGTTATTTGCGCAAGATTCTACCATCCGACCATGCGCGTATCGTCGATGGTTGCTTGCGTTTACCCACTCTGCCGCGCAGTACCCACACTTTATTTCCGAATAAGCGCTGGCACTCGGCATAGGTCTTCGCGGGCCGCATGCCGCTACGGTTCGCACTGGTGGAAACCAGTGCGCTCCCTGCACTGCGGCAAAGTCTTTTTGCGATTGGATGTGCTGTGAGTCGAACAGCGAGTGTGTCGTGATCGCCACGTAACCAACGCGGCGCAGACTCTTTGACCGGCATCAAGTAGGTGACTGCCTGTGCGCCATCGTGCTGCAACTTGGCTTGCTGTTGAGAGGTGAGTCGCTTCAGATAGCGTTCGACCTGTCGGTACTTTGAAGCAATGAGGATGAGGCCTTTGCGTTGCGGACGCTGCTTGAGTTTGAGGATACGCTGAACTGCATTGCGATTGTTCGGATCACAGCCCAAGCCGTAACACGACTCGGTCGGATAAGCGATGAGACCGCCGCGTTTTAGATGAGCGGCAAGTCTTCTAGAGGTGCTGGGTGAGCGCAACAAATCAATGCTCCCAAAAATCAATAAGTTCTAAGCCAGACTAGGCGTGCGCGAAAAATCGAAGCGCCGCATATGTGGGTATATGTAAGCAAGATTTTTCGAGCGCAACGACGTATGGCGACGAAGTGATTCTCGCAGGCAAAGCTGCGAAGTAGCTGCTCGCAAATATTGATTTTTATTTGCGGCCGATGGCGCGATAGCCGATGTCGCGTCGCATCTGCTGTCCATCAAAGTGGATAGCATCAGCGAATTCATACGCACGGTTCTGCGCTTGCTTCACCATGTCGCCCAGCGCGACGACACACAGTACGCGGCCACCGCTGGTGACTACCTTGCCATCTTGCATGGTGGTGCCCGCATGGAACACATGGCCGTCTTCCAGTTTCTTCGGCAACCCAGTGATGACATCACCCTTGCGTGGAGTATCGGGATAGTTCGCAGCAGCCATCACCACGCCTAGCGCAGTGCGTCTATCCCACTCCGCTTCTACTTTATCCAACGTACCGTTCACCGCATGTTCGACGATGGTGGAGAAGTCGCTCTTCAATCGCATCATGATGGGCTGAGTCTCGGGATCACCCATACGGCAGTTGAATTCCAATACTTTCAAACTACCGTCAGGCGAGATCATCAATCCGGCGTACAGGAATCCGGTGTAGGTGATGCCCTCGGACTCCATGCCGCGCATGACGGGCTGAATGACTTCGCGCAACACGCGCGCATGGATCTCTGGCGTAACGACTGGAGCAGGAGAATACGCGCCCATGCCGCCTGTGTTGGGGCCGTTATCACCATCGAGCAAACGCTTGTGATCTTGACTGGTCGCCATCGCCAACACGTTCTTGCCATCAGCCATCACGATGAAGCTAGCTTCTTCGCCTGCGAGGAATTCTTCGATGACCACACGCGCTCCCGCATCGCCCAGCTTATTGTCGGACAGCATCATGTCGATGGCATCGAAAGCTTCCTGCTTCGACATCGCAACGACCACGCCTTTACCAGCGGCAAGACCATCGGCCTTGATGACGATAGGAGCGCCGTGCTTCTCGAGGTAAGCCTTCGCGGGGGCGATCTCACTGAATGTCTCGAAGAATGCGGTTGGGATGTTGTGACGCGTCATAAAACGCTTAGCGAAATCTTTGGAAGATTCCAACTGCGCCGCTGCCTTGGTGGGGCCGAATATCTTCAACCCTGCAGCACGGAACGCATCCACCACGCCTGCCGCCAGCGGCGCTTCTGGGCCGACGACAGTGAGTTCGATGTTCTCGCGTTTGACGAACTCGATGAGTTCGGGGATGGCAGTGATGGCGACGTTCTCCACACCATCTTCCAACGCCGTACCCGCATTGCCCGGCGCGACGTACACCTTCTGTACTTTCACGCCCTGCGCCAAGCGCCAAGCCAATGCATGCTCGCGACCGCCGTTACCGATGACTAGAATCTTCATTGCAATCCTTTGTGACTAACCTGATGCTTAGTGGCGGAAGTGACGGAAGCCTGTGAACACCATCGCCAACCCATGCTCATCCGCTGCCGCGATGACTTCTTCGTCACGCATCGAGCCTCCGGGTTGGATGACTGCCTTCGCGCCCGCTGCAGCCAACACGTCGATACCATCACGGAACGGGAAGAATGCGTCAGAAGAAACGACTGAATCTACCAAGCTCAACCCAGCGTGCTGCGCTTTGATGCTGGCAATCTTGGTGCTATCCACACGACTCATCTGACCTGCGCCCACGCCCAATGTCTGACCGTTCTTGCAGAACACGATGGCATTGGACTTCACATACTTCGCCACACGCCATGCGAACAGCAAGTCAGTGAGTTGCTGCTGTGTCGGCTGTACTTTGCTGACGACTTTGAGTTGCGCCAATTGCACGTTCAGAGCATCGGGTGATTGCACCAATAGACCGCCGCTCACACGCTTCACATCATATTGATTGAACGCGTTGGACAGAGGCACAGTCAGTACGCGCACGTTCTGTTTTGCTCCTGTCACTTTCAATGCAGCTTCGGTTGCGCTCGGCGCGATGATGACTTCGACGAACTGGTTGGCAGTGATCTGCGCAGCGGTCGCTTCGTCCAACTCGCGGTTGAAGGCGATGATGCCGCCGAATGCGGAGGTGGTATCGGTGATATATGCCAACTTGTACGCATTGAGTGCGCTGTCCGCGATCGCCACGCCGCATGGGTTGGCGTGCTTGACGATGACGCACGCAGGCGCATCGAATGTCTTGACCAATTCCCAAGCGGCATCCGAGTCGCCGATGTTGTTGTAGGAAAGTTCTTTGCCTTGCACTTGGGTGTAGTCAGAGATGCCGCCCTTGACTGGGTTCAGGTCACGATAGAACGCCGCGTGTTGGTGCGGGTTCTCGCCGTAGCGCATATCTTGCACCTTGGCGAAGTTGAAGTTGATCTGCGCGGGGAACTCGCTCTTGCTGCCGTCGCTGTTGATGGCGGTGAGGTAGTTGCTGATCATGCTGTCGTAAGCAGCGGTGTGCGAGAAGGCTTTCTTAGCCAAGTCGAAACGGGTCGCATCGCTCACTACGCATTTGTTAGTTTGCATCTCGGCCAGCACAACCGAATAATCGGCAGGGTCAGTAACGATAGCGACGTGTGCGTGGTTCTTAGCAGCGGAACGCACCATGGTCGGACCGCCGATGTCGATGTTCTCGATGGCATCTTCCAATGTGCAGCCAGGCTTGGCGATGGTGGCAGCGAAGGGATACAGGTTCACCACAACGAGGTCGATAGTTGGGATGTCGTGCTTCTTCAACGTGGCGACATGCTCAGGCAGATCGCGACGCGCCAAGATACCTGCGTGCACTTTGGGTTGCAGTGTCTTCACACGACCATCCAGCATCTCGGGGAAGCCGGTGTAATCGGCGACTTCGGTGCAAGGCACGCCGTTGTCGGCGAGCAACTTGGCGGTGCCGCCAGTGGAAAGGATCTTCACGCCGAGTGCGTTAAGACCTTTGGCGAATTCGAGGACGCCGGATTTATCAGAGACGCTGATGAGTGCTTGTGTGATGGCCATGTTGTTTCCTTTGATTTAAATACCTTAAAAATTCAAATTTCTAAGCTAGGCAAGGCGCGAATGAAAAATGACGACGCGGCATATTTTGGATATGTAAGGAGTCATTTTTTGTGAGCAACACAGCATAGCGACGAAATTTGGATTATTATTTGATTTTGTATTGCTGCATCTTCTTGCGCAGGGTATTGCGGTTGATGCCGAGCAGTTCGGCTGTACGTGTCTGGTTGCCCTCGGCTTGTAGCAGAACGGTCTCGATGAGCGGCTTCTCAGCGCAACACATCACCATGTCATACACGCCACAGGATGGTTCTTCGCCACCAAGGTCTTTGAAGTAATCGTTGACCGCCTTGCGCACATGTTTGGCGATGTCGTTCTCGTTGATCGGGCATTCATTCATTGCACTTCCCCTGCTTCTACATAATGCAAATGCGTTCCTCTGCTTTGCAGTTCATCAAAAAAATCATTCACCGCACGTTGTTGCTCGTCGATGCTTTCCAATTGGTTCATACGGAAACGGAATGCCGCCGAGCCATGCAGTCCTTTGGTGTACCAAGAGATGTGTTTGCGCGCGATGCGCAATCCGGAGAGGTCGCCGTAGAAATCATACAAATCGCTCACGTGCGCCAACAACACCTGGCGTATCTCGTTCACTTCGGGTGCGGCGAGATGCTCGCCTGTGTTCAGGAAATGTTCGATCTCGCGGAACAGCCACGGACGGCCTTGCGCGGCACGACCGATCATCACCGCATCGACACCTGTGTGGTCGAGCACGTACTTGGCCTTTTCCGGTGTGGTGATGTCGCCATTGGCGATGATGGGTATATGCACTGCGTCCTTCACGGCGCTGATAGTGTCGTACTCGGCATCACCAGTGTATGCGCAAGCGCGGGTGCGTCCATGGATAGCAAGTGCCTGGATGCCACTGGATTCTGCGATGCGAGCGATGTTCACTGCATTGCGGTTCTGTTTGTCCCAGCCGGTGCGAATCTTCAAGGTGACGGGCACATCTACTGCGCCGACCACGGTTTCCAATATTTCAGCCACCAACTTCTCGTTCTGCATCAGCGCGGAACCGGCCATCACGTTGCATATCTTCTTGGCGGGACAGCCCATGTTGATGTCGATGATCTGGGCACCGTTATCCACGTTGTAGCGAGCGGCCTGCGCCAACATCTTGGGGGCGGCGCCGACGATTTGCACGGAGATGGGATCGACCTCACCTTCGTGGTTAGCACGGCGCTTGGTCTTCTCTGAACCATAGAGCAAGGAATTGGAAGCGACCATTTCGGATACGGCCATGCCTGCGCCCATGCGCTTGCATAACATGCGGAAAGGCCTATCGGTCACGCCCGCCATGGGTGCAACGATTAGGTTGTTTTTCAGCTTGTATTTACCGATCTGCAAAGGGAATTCCTAGGTGGGCTTTTCCAAAAGGGCGCTGATTATAATTTAATCAACTGCCCCATGCTATGATTGCTCGCAGAATAAATATGCTGAATGACTCTCGGTCGCCTCTAGAAATTCAAAGTTCTAAGCAAGGCAAGGCGCGAACAAAAAATTGCGCCGCAGCATATGATTGATATGTAAGGCGTAATTTTTTGTGAGCAACGTAGCATTGCGACGAAATTTGGATTTATAGAGGTGACCGAAATGGAATTCGACATCGTTATAGTGGGCGGCGGCATCGTTGGGGCAGCACTGGCGGCTTCTCTCAAGAACAGCGACCTGAGCATCGCCCTGATCGAGGGTCAGAACCTGCCCAGCCTAGAGACCGAGTGGGATAGTCGGATCTATGCCTTCACCCCCGGCAATGTTGAGTTCTTAAAGACCTGTGGCGCTTGGGAGCATCTGGATGTCTCTCGCATCCAGCAGATCGAAGAGATGCGTGTCTTCGGCGACACCGGTTCCAAACTGAACTTCAGCGCCTACCAATTGGGCGCACCTGAATTAGCCTTCATCATGGAAAGCCGTTTGATCCAGCATGCACTATGGAAGGCGATAGAAGAACAGAAAAATCTGACTCTATTCCAGCCTGCCCAATGCGCGGAGCTGGATTGGCAAGAAGCAGGCGCTCACTTGAAGTTAAAGGATGGGCGCGAGATAAAAGCCAAACTCATCGTCGGCGCCGATGGTCGCGACTCATGGGTACGCCATCAAGCAGGCATGCCTGAAGTCCCCACGCCGTATCACCAGCACGGCGTGGTCGCCAACTTCAATACTTCCAAGACACATCGAGGCATCGCACATCAATGGTTCACCGAGGATGGCATCCTTGCTTTGTTGCCACTCCCCGGCAAGCGCGTCTCTATCGTCTGGTCGGTCAGCCCTGAGAAATCGGCCGAGCTGTTGGCGCTTACTCACGAGGAATTGAGTACTCGCGTGGCGGAAGCCTCTCAACACGCGTTGGGGGAGTTGGAGGTCATCACACCACCGGCATCGTTCTCACTACGCGTACTGAATCTGGCCCACCTCACCAAACCGCGCTTGGCTCTCATTGGCGATGCGGCCCACAACATCCACCCCCTGTCTGGACATGGCGTGAACTTGGGACTTCACGACGCGCACGACCTTGCAGAGGTGCTGATGCAACGCGGTGCGCTGGATTGTGGAGACCTCGGTTTGTTACGTCGTTATGAACGCGCACGAAAAGCCGACATCCTCTCTATGCAGCTCACCACGGACGCGTTGAAACATCTGTTCGTCAACGACAATCCTATCCTGCGAACCTTACGCAACATCGGCCTGACTGCCACCAACAAGCTCGTGCCGCTGAAGAAGATGCTGGCACGCCACGCTCTCAACTGAACTCAATTCAAGGACTCACACATGTTTCGTTCTCTACTCGTATTGCTGCTCACTATCTCATTCGCACATGCTGCCGAGACAGACAAAACCACTGAAGCCATCAAAGCCAATCTGCAAAAGAACTACGAACAACTGATTGGTCCCGTCTCACAAGTGAACCGCACCCCCATGAATGGTTTGTATGAAGTGGTCACGGGCGATCACATCTTCTACACGGACAAGTCGGTGCAGTACCTGATCGACGGCAACATGTTCGACCTAAAGGCGCGTCGCAACATCACCGAGGGACGTTCACGCACCTTGTTCGCAGTTGATTTCAACAAGCTACCGCTCGACCTCGCCGTGAAGAAAGTAAAAGGCGATGGCAGTCGCAAGATGGCTTACTTCACTGATCCGAACTGTGGCTACTGCAAGAAGTTGGAGCATGAGCTCCAAGACGTGACCAACGTCACCCTGTACCTGTTCCTCTACCCCATCTTTGAGGGCTCAGCAGAGAAGGTGCAAGGCGTGTTGTGTAGCGCGGACAAAGTCAAAGCATGGGACGACCTGATGCTGAATGGTGTGACGCCCCCTGCTGGAAAATGCCAAACCGGTACAGACAAAGTACGCCAACTCGGTGCAAAGTTGAAAGTGAACGGTACGCCCGCACTGATCTTCGCTAATGGAGTGATCAACCCCGGCTACATGCCAGCAGCGCAATTGGAAGAGGCACTAAATAAAAACAAATAGGCATCGACAAGCATGGCTAACACCGTCACCGCCTGCAATGTTCCCGCCGCAAGCGCGATTAATTCGCGACTCGTTGGGGCTAGTTATTACGATTGCTACGCCATCACCGTTTCCAACGACGGACGTAATGCACTAGGCTATTTCCTCACTGCCATCTCAAATACACCATCATGGGTCAATTCGCTCATGACGTTGCGCAACAAGACTGTGCTCTTGTTCGGCTTGAAAGATCTTGGGGGAATGGGGAATTTCGATGCTACAAAAAAAGACAAGGACTATCTTCCGGGTGATCGCGTGGGCATCTTCACACTGATCTCGAACACACCCGACGAAGTCCTGTTGGGCGACAGCGACAAACATCTGGATGTCGTGCTTTCTATCTATAAGAACTCGGTGAATCCAACTGATGATTGCTCGATCTCAGTGACCACCGTCGTACACACGCACAACCTCCTCGGCAAAGCGTACATGCTACCTGTCACGCCACTGCACAAGCTCATCGCACCCGCCGTACTCGCACGAGTGATCTCATAAGTTTTGGAATAAGGTGAAGCTGGCCGATAAGCCGGGTTCTGTCGTGGACAGTCATTCCTCTAGGCGTTTCGTTACCTGACGCTCAAGCAACCTAC
>PNNY01000016.1 GCA_013824485.1 Sideroxydans sp. | reverse complement strand
TCCTACTATCTGGCGCAGGTCATCCCGAATGCAAAGGTCGTCGAGATAGAAGGTGCAGCACATACGCCTTTCTTATCGCATCCAGATATGTTTGTCGCGTACGTAAGAGAATTTTTGAAAAACAATTAGCCACAGAGTGCACAGAGACCACAGAGATAATCGGCGCTCTGTTTTGACTTTCTCTGTGTGCTCTGTGATCTCTGTGGCAAAAGGTTTTTAACTTATGAATGAATTCGAAATAGACAAGAAACAAGTGCGCCGCGCATTCAGTCGAGCCGCGACGCAATACGATGCTTCCGCCGTGTTGCAACGTGAGGTGTGCATCCGCATGTTGGAGAAGCTCGATTACATCCTGCTCAAGCCGGCACGCTTGCTGGATGTGGGAAGCGGTACGGGTTGGGGGACGCGCCAGCTCGGCGAACGTTATCCCAAGGCGGACATCACTTCGCTCGATATCGCACTCGGCATGTTGCAAGTGTCCCGCGGTACTTCGAGTTGGTGGAAGAAGATATTCTCTACACCGCGTGAGAACTATCTGTGTGCCGATGTGGAGGCATTACCTATCGCCACCAACAGCGTCGAGATGGTGTGGTCTAACCTCGCCTTGCAATGGTGTAACGACTTGCCTGCGACCTTCGTCGAGCTGAATCGCATCCTCAAGACAGAAGGCTTGCTGATGTTCTCTACCTTCGGCGTGGATACTTTGCACGAGTTGCGCGTCGCTTTCGATGGCGTCGATGGATACAACCACGTGAACCGATTCACCGACATGCACGACATTGGCGACATGTTGGTCGCGGCTGGGTTCGCCGATCCGGTGATGGAGATGGAGAAGCTCACGCTCACTTACGATGACGTGCGTGCAGTGATGCAAGACCTGAAGAGTATCGGTGCGAACAATGCGACGGCGGGGCGTGCCACTGGCATGATGGGTAAGGCTACGTGGCAACGCATCACACAGAACTACGAGAAACTGCGCCGTGATGGTAAATTGCCGGCCACTTTCGAGATCATCTACGGACATGCATGGAAGCCGGCCCCCAAAATGATCGAAGACGGGCGTTCCATCATCAAAACGGATTTCAAACTATGAGTTATTTTGTGACAGGGACGGATACGGGAGTAGGCAAGACGCTCGTCAGCTGCGCGCTGTTGCATGCCTTTGCAGCACAAGGTAAGCGTGTAGTCGGCTTCAAGCCGGTGGCTGCAGGTTGTGACGAAGACGACCATAACGAAGATGCTAAGCAACTGCGTGAGGCCGGTACGGTGCATGCGACTTACGGCCAGATCAATCCCTATTGTTTCCCCCATCCCATCGCGCCGCATCTGTCCGCACGTCATGCGGGTTCGCGTATCGACTTCTCTCGCATCTTCGCTTCCTATGATGAATTGGCAGGTCAATCAGATGAAGTCATCGTCGAAGGTGTCGGCGGCTTCTGTGTCCCTTTGAATGAGAAGCAAGACAGTGTCGATCTAGTCAAGCAATTGGACATACCGGTCATCTTGGTCGTTGGTATGCGCTTGGGCTGTCTCAATCATGCGTTGCTGACTATGCGTGCCATCGCGGACGCACAGATCGAATGTGCGGGTTGGATCGCGAATGTATTGGACGCCGACATGCTCGCCATGCAAGAGAACATCGATACCTTACGCGAACGTATCCAAGTGCCGCTGTTAGGTGTCATCCCATACCAATCGCAACCCGATGCGCGTGAAGCAGCGAAGCATCTGCAACTAGCGCCGCTCGTGAAAGAAGAATCTGATGTCTGAGTTCAGCATCTTCGCGGTGTTCCTGGTTGGCCTGCTAGGAGGCGTGCATTGCCTCGGTATGTGCGGCAGCATCGTCGGCATCTTCACCACGCAAGTTCCTAAGGAAAAATCACGCTGGCCTTTCCATTTGGCGTATAGCAGCGGGCGTATCGCTAGTTATGCGGTGGCGGGCGCATTGGTCGGCGCTATTGGTCAAGCGGGCATGGTGATGCGTGATGCCGTGCCTATCCAACACATCCTGTTCGCACTATCCAGCGTCATGCTCATTTTGTTGGGGTTATATCTTGCGGGCCTGTGGGGGGCAGTGCGTCGCTTGGAGCAGATGGGTGCGGGTTTGTGGAAACATCTGCAACCCTTCACCACCAAGCTGTTGCCGGTGAATACCGTGCCGCGTGCTTTGGGGCTGGGGGCGTTGTGGGGTTGGCTGCCCTGCGGTCTGGTGTACAGCGTACTCATCACGGCCTTGGCGAGTGGGAGTGCCGCGCAGGGCGCACTTATCATGGCAGCCTTCGGATTGGGTACACTGCCGAACCTGCTCGCCATCGGATTGTTTTGGGAAAGCATCAAAGGATGGGTGCAGTCGCCGCAAGTGAGATTGGTGGCGGGTGGGATGGTGATGGCGTTCGGTGTCTATGGCTTATATAAAGTGGGCTACACTTTTGCGGTTCACGGTTGGTCGGGAGCATGTCATGTGGCTGCGTAAATTGATCGTCTTGGTGTTGGGCCTGTCTTTGGTCGCCTGTGGCGAACCCAAGCTGCCTTCGCCTTTCAAGGCGAGTGATGTGACCTCCAAATATGCGCAAGCCGATTTTCATTTGTTCGATGCGAGTGGCAAGCCGCGTAGCTTGGCGGACTACCGTGGCAAAGTGGTGGCGATCTTCTTTGGCTACACCCATTGCCCTGATGTGTGCCCGACCACCATGGCAGATATGGCGACGGTAATGGACAAATTGGGTAAGGATGCGGACAAGGTGCAGGTGTTGTTTGTGACAGTGGATCCTGAGCGCGACACACGTGAGTTGCTGGCGCAATATCCGCCCGCTTTCTATCCGACCTTCATCGGACTGTCGGGAGATGCAGCGGCGACAGAACAAGCCAGCAAAGCTTTCGGCATCATCTATCAAAAGCAACCGACCAAGAGTGGTAGTTACACCGTGGATCATTCCGCGGGTACCTATCTGATCTCTCCTTCGGGCAAGACGGTCCTGCTGTCTCCTTTTGCGCAGCATCCTGATGCCTTGTTGCAAGACATTCGATTGTTATTGGCCTTGAAGTGAATACACTAGAAAAGATCTGGCACTTCGATATCAACGAGGCGAATCTACCGATCCGTCGCGAACAGGTGCGTGCGCGCATCGCGATGTATCCCACCATGTTGGGTAGCCAAGCCATGTTGGCTGTTTTGTTGGTCTGGATGGTGTGGGATGTACTGGCGCATGACACGCTGCTGAAGTGGCTAACCTTGGTGTACGTTGTCCATCTGGTCGAGTTGGTAGGCTGGTGGCGCACTAAGGATGCCGTCGAAGATGAGCGCAGTTGCCGTAAATGGGATGCGCGTTTCAAATTTCACACCACCCTCGCTGCCGCAGCATGGGGCGTTGGTTGGATCGTGATGTTCATTCCTGGGGATATTGGCTACCAAGCACTGCTGATCTGTGTCGCGATGGGGATGACTGCTGGTGCGGTCACCATCAATCCTGTTCATCGCCCATCCTTATTCATCTATCTGGGTGTGTTGCTGTCACCGCTCATCGTGCGTGTGGCGATGGAGGGTGATAGTACGCACTGGATATTAGCGTTCATGTTGCTCACTTATGTGGCGTTCCTGTTGAACTCTGGCATCAAGTTGATGCTGACCTTTGAGACCTCCTTGCGGCAGCGCTTCGAAAAAGAATCGTTGTTGCATGAATTGCGTATTCGCGAAGAAGAGATCGCGGTGGCACTGGATGCGGCCGAACAAGCCAATCGCGCCAAATCGAAGTTTCTCGCCACGGCAAGTCATGATCTGCGCCAACCTTTACAGGCCTTACGCTTGTTCACCGAAGCTTTACAAGATGTCGCAAAAGAGCCAGAGAGCCTGCGGTTGGCGGGGCAGATCGGAAAATCAGTCAATGCGCTAGTGGATATGTTCGACGACCTGCTTGATGTATCACGTCTCGATGCAGGGATCATTCAGCCACGTTGGCAACATTTTGAGTTGTTCGATCTGTTCGATCGTTTGTATGTGGATTTTGAACCTTTGGCAAAGGCCAAAGGATTGGCCCTTGAGCTACCCTATTCCAACGAGAAGGGTGTGAACGGCCCGCAATGTGATGCCATCGTCTATAGCGACCCATTCTTGTTGGAGCGAATGATGCGCAACCTCGTTTCCAATGCCATTCGTTACACCGACAAAGGTATGGTCGAAGTGAAGTGCCGTTGCTTGCCAGATCAGGTGGAGATATCCGTGCACGACACAGGTATCGGCATCCGAGACGAGGTTCTGCCACACATCTTCGAAGAGTATTACCAAGTGGATAATCCGCATCGTGATCGACGCAAAGGCTTGGGCTTGGGCCTAGCCATCGTGCGCCGTGTCGAAGAGCTGTTGGGCTATAAAGTCGAGGTGGAGTCCACTCCCGAGCAAGGATCCACCTTCCGTTTCTCGTTGAAGAAAGGGGATGCCTCAGTGTTGGCCCGACCTTTCGTCATCACCCAAACGCGCCAAGATGTGAGCAACAAGGTCATCGCCTTCGTTGAGGATGATGCCGACATACGTGAATTCACGGTTGAGATCATGCAGGAATGGGGGTGTCGTGTGTTCGCAGGGGAAAGTGGTGCGGCTGTGTTGCGTCAGTTGGACAAAGTCGCCCTGAGGCCAGATTTGTTGGTCTGCGATTTCCGCTTACCCGACAATCAGACTGCGCTCGATGTGATGCGGCAGATGCGTGAATATTGGGGTGAGTTGCCCGTGCTGGTGGTCACTGGCGATACGGGAGCAGAACCTATGCAGGCGATCCAAAAAAGTGGCGCCAGCTTGCTGCATAAACCCATCGCCCCTGCCCGCCTGCGCTCTATGATGTTCCTAGCCATGCAGGGAACGGGCAAGTCGCAGTGAATGGTATGATGGCAAGCAGGAATTGAAAATTGCATTTCACGTTCGTCCTTTTGCCCGCTTGCGGGGGAAAGTTAGATAAGGGGCAGTCTGCGGGAGAGCGATTAGGGCTTCCTGTAAAGATTGAAAAAGGGTTGGGAGAATGAAGATCAAAGTACTGCTGGTAGATGATCACGCACTGTTCCGTGACGGGATGCGCTACGTCTTGCAGCAGCTCGCCGATGAGGTCGAGATTCTCGATACGGGCAACTTCAACGAGGCGATCCAACTGGCTCAAGCGCATGCGGATATCGACCTCGCCTTGCTCGATCTGAACATGCCAGACAGCGAAGGCGTGCCATCTCTGCAGCATTTTCATCAACGTTTCCCCAATATCCCCCTCGTCATCGTGTCTGGCTCAGACCAGCGCGACGATATCGAGAATGTGATGAATTTGGGAGCGATGGGATTCATCTCCAAGATGTCAGCCAGCAAGGTGATGTTGTCTGCCTTGCAGATCGTGCTGGACGGCGGCGTGTATGTGCCGCCACAACTGTTGCAACAAGCCGTTGCTAAGTTGGATGTGGGTCAAGCGCTATCGGACAAGCGCAGTATGCGCGCTAGCAAATATGGCCTTACGCCGCGCCAATCTCAAGTCCTGAAAATGATGGGGGATGGGTTCAGCAACAAAGACATCTCAAAACAACTCGATCTAGCTGAAGGCACCGTCAAGATCCATGTCGCTGCCATCTATCAGGCATTGCATGTGGGTACGCGCTTGGATGCGGTCAGTGCGGCGCGTCGTTTCGGCTTCATCACTGATGGTCCAGAAGCGCCAGAAACTTCAAAGGAAGCCTGATGGCGCTGCACGACGCTCCGCGCGCTCCCTTGCCTGAACGATTGCTCGGCCTATTGCGTGAATCGCGCTGGTTATTGCTGGTCGCCGTCGCGCTTTATCTCATCCTCATCCTATTCGGTTTTGATCGCAACGACCCAGCGTGGTCGCACACGGTGACGCATGCCGTCATCAACAATCCTGGTGGCGTGGCAGGTGCATGGCTATCAGACGTATTGCTCTATCTTTTTGGTTTCTCTACATGGTGGTTGGTCGTGCTGATGCTTCAGCGCGTGTGGGCGAGCTATCGTCGCATGCGCTCGGACAGTCTTTTCGATCAACGTGCGTTATGGGTGTCTCTCGCGGGCTTTCTGGTGTTGCTCTTCTCCAGCAGTTCGCTCGAAGCCTTACGTCTCTATACGTGGTCAGTCGAGTTGCCCTTGGCGCCAGGAGGTATGTTGGGCGCGATACTGGGAGGCGCGCTGTCGCACGCCATCGGCTTCACGGGCGCGACTTTGCTACTACTCGTGTTGATGGCAGTCAGTTTCAGTTTGTTCACTGGCCTGTCTTGGTTGCGCTTCATCGACTGGTTAGGTGCGGCACTTGAGACAGCCTACGTGTGGGCGCGCAATGCTTGGCAGACGCGCCAAGACAAACGCATCGGCGCACAAGCCATGCAAGAGCGCGATGCCATCGTCGAAGAAGAGAAGAAGCGCGTTGAGGATCATCAGCCGATCTACATCGAGATGCCGGTAGTCGAAGTGCAGAAGTCCACGCGTATCGAAAAAGAAAAACAAGTTTCTTTGTTCGCTGACATGCCGGACTCGCCTTTACCTCCGTTGCATCTGTTGGATGAAGCGACGCAGCAAGTGGAGCAGACCAGTCCTGAAACGCTCGAGTTCACCTCGCGTCTCATTGAACGCAAGCTCAAAGACTTTGGTGTGAACGTGAAAGTGGTGGGCGCCTATCCTGGTCCCGTCATCACGCGTTACGAGATCGATCCCGATGTGGGTGTGAAAGGCAGTCAGATCACCAACCTTGTGCGCGATCTGGCACGTGCACTGTCCGTGGTCAGCATCCGCTTGGTCGAGACCATCCCAGGCAAGAGCTACATGGCGCTAGAGTTGCCCAATCCGAAACGGCAGATGGTTCACCTCTCCGAGATATTGGGATCCAAGGTGTATGCCGACATGCATTCGCCGCTCACCATGGCGATGGGCAAAGACATCTCCGGCAAACCTATCGTCGCAGATCTAGGAAAGATGCCTCACGTGTTGGTGGCGGGTACGACAGGCTCGGGTAAGTCAGTGGGCATCAACGCCATGATCCTGAGCATCTTGTACAAAGCCACGCCGCAAGAAGTACGCTTGTTGCTCATCGATCCTAAGATGCTGGAGCTCTCCGTGTACGAAGGCATCCCGCATCTGCTGGCACCCGTGGTCACCGACATGCGCCAAGCCGCATCCGGTTTGAACTGGTGCGTGCAAGAGATGGACAAGCGTTACAAGCTGATGTCATCGCTCGGTGTGCGCAATATCGCGGGCTACAACCAACAGGTGCGTGAAGCGATCAAGGCAGGTGCGCCACTCACCAATCCGTTCACTCTCACACCTGAGAACCCAGAGGCGTTAGAAGAATTACCTTTCATCGTCGTGTTCATCGACGAATTGGCCGACCTGATGATGGTGGTGGGCAAGAAGGTTGAAGAGCTCATCGCACGTTTGGCGCAGAAGGCACGTGCGTCGGGCATCCATCTGGTGTTGGCGACACAACGTCCATCCGTCGATGTCATCACTGGACTCATCAAGGCCAACGTGCCGACACGTGTAGCATTCCAAGTGTCGAGCAAGATCGACTCGCGCACCATCCTCGATCAGATGGGCGCGGAAGCTCTGCTGGGTCAGGGCGACATGCTTTACCTGCCACCAGGTACAGGCTATCCGCAACGTGTGCATGGTGCGTTCGTGTCCGACCAAGAAGTGCATCGCGTCATCGAATATCTCAAGTCACAAGGCGAGGCTAATTACATCGAGGGGGTGTTGACCTCGCTGGATGAAGCGAATGGTGAGAGTGGTGAGTTGGATGGCGGCGCGAATGCCGAAGCTGACCCGCTGTATGACCAAGCCGTGGAGATCGTGCTGAAGACGCGTCGTCCTTCCATCTCACTTGTACAACGCCACCTGCGCATCGGCTACAACCGTGCGGCTCGACTCATCGAAGCGATGGAGAAAGCAGGTCTGGTATCGACCATGCAATCGAATGGCAACCGCGAAGTCCTCGCGCCTGCAAGGCAGGAATAAAAATGATCAAAAAAATCTTGATGGCTGCGTTGTGTCTAGCAGCGATGGAAGCGCATGCTGCGGCTACCGACAAGCTCAAATCCTTCATCACTGCCACGCGCTCGGCGCAAGCCAACTTCACCCAAGAGGTGCAAGACAAGAACGGCAAGCGTTTACAGTCCGCCTCCGGCACCATGCAGTTCGTTCGCCCCGGCAAGTTCCGTTGGGAATATCGCAAGCCTTATGCACAACTCATCGTGGGCGATGGTCAGAAGTTCTGGATGTATGACGCCGATCTGAACCAAGTCACGGTGAAGCGTTTGGACGCTGCGCTGGGTAGTAGTCCTGCCGCATTGCTTTCAGGTAGTGACGAGATCGAGCGTGGATTTGTGCTTTCCAACATCCAAGGCCGTGATGGATTGGAATGGTTGCAGGCGAAACCAAAATCGAATGAAACGACGTTCGAGAAGATCCTCATGGCGTTCAATTCAAAATCACAGTTGGTGGTGATGGAGCTACATGACGCATTCGGCAATCACACCGTGCTGCGTTTCTCTGAGCTAGTTAAGAACCCGCCGATGTCGCCGCAACGCTTCAAGTTCGTGCCACCTAAAGGTGCGGATGTGCTGGGCGAATGATTCCAAACCTATTTCATCGGTGAAACTGCGTTGACTTCCTCACTCACTCCTCGTCGTACTGGCTGTACTGCCATCGTCGTTCGTTCGTCGTCGCCTTGTTTGACCTTCGAAATAGGTCTGGAAAATGTCTGACCTGTTCGCGCCCCATCAACCTGCCGCTCCACTCGCGGAACGTCTGCGTCCGCAACATATTGACGAGGTCATCGGGCAATCGCATCTGCTAGGTGAGGGAAAGCCACTGCGTCTCGCGTTCCAGTCTGGCAAGTTGCACTCCATGATCCTGTGGGGGCCGCCGGGTGTGGGCAAGACTACGCTGGCGCGCTTGATGGCTTCTGCTTTCGATGCTGAGTTCGTACCGCTGTCGGCAGTGCTGTCTGGCGTTAAGGACATTCGCGAGGCCATCGCGCAAGCCGAACTCACCCTGCAACAGAATGGTTGTCACACCATCTTGTTCGTGGACGAGGTGCATCGTTTCAACAAGTCGCAGCAGGATGCTTTCCTGCCCTACGTCGAGCAGGGCTTGGTTACCTTCATCGGTGCGACCACCGAGAATCCCTCCTTTGAATTGAACAATGCGTTGCTGTCGCGCGCGCAGGTGTATGTGTTGCAATCCTTATCCGAAACCGAGATGGGGCAATTGTTCGAGCGCGCACAGCAGGCAGTATTGGAAGGTATCAGCTTCGATCTGGCTGCGCGTGATCGCGTCATCGGTTATGCCGATGGTGATGCGCGCCGTTTGCTCAACGTGATGGAGCAAATACAGACGGCGGCCACTGCGGCCAAGCTCAACAAGATCGACACACAGTTCCTCGATGCCACGATGGCGCAGAAGATGCGCCGTTTCGATAAGGGTGGCGAAGCCTTCTACGACCAGATCTCTGCGCTACACAAATCGGTGCGTGGTTCCAATCCTGATGCCGCGCTGTATTGGTTGGTACGCATGTTGGATGGTGGTGCCGATCCGCGCTATCTGGCACGTCGCATCGTGCGTATGGCATGGGAAGACATCGGTCTCGCTGATCCGCGCGCCATCCAGTTGTGTAACGATGCGGCACAGACCTACGAGCGACTTGGCTCTCCCGAGGGCGAGTTGGCGCTGGCGCAAGCCGTGCTCTACATGGCGGTCGCGGCAAAGTCGAATGCAGGATACGTCGCGTATAATGCCGCCCGCGCTTTCGTCGCTCAGGATGGTTCGCGTGAAGTGCCGCTGCACTTGCGCAATGCGCCAACCAAGCTGATGAAGCAACTCGATTACGGCAAAGACTACCGTTACGCGCACAACGAAGAAGGCGGTTATGCGGCGGGTGAGAACTACTTCCCCGATGGCATGCCCGCAGTGAGTTTTTATGAACCTACCGAGCGTGGCTTGGAAGCAAAGATTTCAGAGAAGTTGAATCATCTGAGGCAACTCGATGAGGCAGCTAAAAACAAAAAAGGATAAGCAGCATGTTGGATATTCAATCATTACGTAATGACTTGACTGGTGTAGCAGAACGTTTGGCGACACGCGGCTACACACTCGACACCGCGAAGTTCGAGCAGATGGAAGCGGAGCGCAAGACCATCCAGTCGCGCACGCAAGAGCTACAGGCCAAACGCAACGCTTCTTCCAAGCTCATCGGCCAAGCCAAGGCCAAAGGCGAAGATACGACCGCCATCATGGCGGAAGTGGGCGCGCTAGGTGACGAACTGAAACAGCTTGAAGCGAAGCTGCCACAAGTATTGGCTGACATGGAGGCCTTCCTCGCGGTCATTCCGAACGTGCCACAAGCCACTGTGCCGGTGGGTAAGTCGGAAGCGGACAACGTCGAAGTGCGCAAGGTGGGTGAAGTGCCCAAGTTCGATTTCGAAGTGAAGGACCACGTCAGTATCGGCGAAGGTCTGGGTGGCTTGGATTTTGAGACAGCAACCAAGATCGCGGGTGCGCGTTTCACTTTGTTGAAAGGCCCCTTGGCGCGCATGCATCGCGCGTTGGCGCAGTTCATGTTAGACACGCACACCGAGAAGCACGGTTACACCGAGACCTATGTGCCCTTCATGGTGAATGCGGAATCGATGCGTGGCACAGGACAGTTGCCGAAGTTCGAAGAAGACTTGTTCCGCGTTCCGCGTGTGGTGGGTGATGACGGTGTCGAGAAGAACTTCTACCTCATCCCTACCGCCGAAGTGCCCGTGACCAACATGGTGCGCGATGAGATCGTGGCTTTGGAAAAGTTGCCGATGAAGTACGTCGCTCACACGCCCTGCTTCCGCAGCGAAGCAGGTTCTTATGGACGCGACACACGCGGAATGATCCGTCAGCATCAGTTCGAGAAAGTGGAGCTGGTGCAGATGGTGCATCCAGAGAAGTCCTACGAAGCTCTGGAAGGTCTGCTCGGCCACGCCGAGACCATCCTGAAAGCATTGGGCTTGCCATACCGTGTGGTGAAACTGTGCACGGGCGACATGGGTTTCTCCTCGGCGACCACCTATGACATCGAAGTATGGCTGCCTGCGCAGAACACCTACCGCGAGATCTCGTCCTGCTCCAACTTCGAAGCGTTCCAAGCGCGTCGTATGCAAGCACGCTTCCGCAATGCGGCAGGCAAGCCAGAATTGCTGCATACATTGAACGGTTCTGGTTTGGCTGTTGGCCGTACGCTGGTTGCCGTTCTTGAGAATTACCAGCAAGCCGATGGCAGCGTCAAAGTGCCTGAAGTCCTGCGTCCGTACATGGGTGGTTTGACCTCCGTCAACGCCATCTAATTGGCCGTCATTCCCGCCTACGCGGGAATGACGAACTAACTAGCAGTTCGCTCCTCGTTTTCTGCGTTTCGTCGCTTTGCGCTAGCCCTTCCCAATATCCGCCTCTAAAGTGCACCCTGTCAAAACACAGGAGGCACCATGAGGATCACCCCATTATTCTTTGCACTGGCATTGCCGTTCGCTGCACAAGCGGGCGAGCTGAAATTGCTCATCAATAATTCAGGACTGTCTGGAAAGACCTTGTTCGTCGCCGTCCACTCCATTGCGGCCGACTTCCCTATGAAGGACGACAAGGCCATCAAGAGCGCCGTCATCGCTACCGGCGACAAGACGGAGCTATCCATTCCCAACATCGTGCCGGGTGAATATGCAGTGGCGGTGTTCGCTGATGTGAATGGCAACGGTAAGTTGGATAGCAACTTCATTGGCATGCCGAAAGAACCTGTCGCAGTTTCGCGCGATGCCAAAGGCCGCTTCGGCCCCCCCAAGTTTGCGGATGCCGCATTCAAAGTGGGCGACGGCGTGACCACTCAAACCATCAACATCAAGTGAGGCCGACATGAGCGACCAGACTCCTATCCTCAAATTACGCAATATCAAACGCCGCTTCATGCTGGGCGAGACGCACATCGATGCACTCAACAGCATCGACTTGGACATCCACGCGGGCGAGTTCCTTGCCGTGTGGGGACCGTCCGGAAGTGGCAAATCCACCTTGATGAACATCATCGGCCTCATCGATTCGCCCACTGCAGGCACGGTGAACTTCGACGGCCAAGACACGCATGCGCTGGCAGATGATGCGCTGACCGAGTTCCGTAGCCAGAAGCTGGGCTTCGTGTTTCAGAACTTCAACCTCGTACCCGTCCTCTCTGCGTTAGAGAATGTGATGCTGCCTTTGCAGATACAAGGCGTGGCGGAAACTGAGGCGCGCAAACGTGCTACTGCTTCATTGATCGATGTGGGATTGGAGCGTTTCGTGAATTCCTTGCCCGACAAACTTTCTGGCGGTCAGCGTCAGCGTGTCGCTATCGCGCGCGCCTTGGTGGTAAATCCCAAGCTGGTCATCGCCGACGAGCCAACCGCGAATCTGGATTCTGAGAACAGCCGCATGGTGGTGGACTTGATGCGTGAGATGAATAGAGCGCGCAAAGTGACGTTCGTGTTCACCACGCACGACCCTCGCCTGCTCGACCATGTGGATAGAAAGATACTTTTGCGTGATGGCAATATCGTGAGTGATGAGGTGACAGCATGAAGAACTTGTTCAAATTGGCGTTGCGCGGTTTGCTGCGTAACCGTCGTCGTTCGATGGTGACCTTGCTTGCCATCGCTTTTGGTTTTGCCGCCATCGCCCTGTTCGCGGGCTACACGCACAACGTGTATGACGGTCTCGGACGTCAGTCCATCCACGGCGAGATGCTGGGACACCTGACGGTCTACAAAAAAGGGATGCGTAAGGAAGGCAAGCTAGATCCTGAGAAGTACCTGCTCACTGCGTCAGAAGTGTCGGCTATCAGCAAGTTGGTGAAAGATGAAGCGCACGTCGAGATGATCGCCCCAAGATTGGGGTTGAGCGGATTGGCCAGCAACGGTCGCGCCAGTACCATCTTCATCGCTGAGGGCGTCGAGCCCGCAGCCGCGAAGCGCCTGCAATCAGGTGCACTGACCGATGAGGAAAGAAACAGCGGCATGTTCGACAACCTCATGGCGAGTCTGGACGAGGCGCATCCCGATGTCGTCAATCTGAGCGAAGGTTTGGTCGAGCTGCTCCATCTTGAAGTGGGTGGGCAGGCTGCGGTGCTGGTGAACACGTTGTCTGGACAAGCGAATGCGCTCGATATCACGCTAGGGAAATCTTTTAACACTGGCAATGCGGGAAGCAACGACAAATTCGCCTTCGTCTCATTGTCATTGGCGCAGTCACTCTTGGATGCAGAAGGTCGTGCCGACAGGTTGACCGTGCTTCTCGACAACGTAGAGCAGACTGAAACGATGCGTGAGGTGTTGTTGAAGAAACTCTCGGCGGCGGGCTACGATGTGGAGATCAAGACATGGCAAGAGCTGTCTGATTTCTACACCCAAGTGCACGGCATGTTCGACATGATCTTTGGCTTCATCTTCAGCATCGTCATCACGGTCGTCATCATGAGTGTGGCGAACTCGATGGGCATGACCGTCATCGAGCGCACCCGCGAGATCGGCACTTTGCGCGCCATCGGGCTGAAACGTAGTGGGGTGATCCGATTGTTCACATTGGAGTCGATGTTGCTCACTTTGATCGGTTGCGTCACCGGTTTGCTCATTGCCTTGGGTGTGCGCTGGGGCATCAACGTTGCGAACATCTCCTATACGCCACCCAACAGTGCCAGCGCCGTTCCCTTGCTGGTGGATATGGATACGGGGCGCATCATCTTCACCTTCATCATGATGGGCGTGGTGGGAACGTTGGCGGCATACATGCCTGCCCGGCGCGCGGCGAAGAAAGACATCATCGATGCACTTGGTCATGTCTAAAGGAGCGATCATGAAAAAGCTAAACAGTATCCTTGCGGTAGGTTTGATGAGTCTGGCTTGTACCGTTGAGGCCGCGCCAGATGCACATAACATCCTCATCAGTTCTGATCAGGCGCGTGGCGGTGGCCTGCCCGGCATCGTTTGGGAAATCAAGCTCGCATCGCGCGACGGGGATAAGGTGGATGAGCCGCAGCGATTGGTCGTGAAGGCATCGGATGATTCGAGTGTGGCGGAAGTGTTCGAGCCAGTGCGCTCCAAGGGCTCCAAGATCCTACAAGTAGAGAACAACATGTGGCTCACCAAGCCGGGACTCTCTAAGCCTATTCCTATCTCGCCGCGTCAACGTATGAGCGGACAAGCATCGAATGGCGATATCGCTGCCACTAACTACGCAGGTGACTACGATGCAGAGATGGTCGCTACTGAAAGCGTAGAGGGCGAGCCCTGCCATGTGCTCGATCTGAAGGCGAAACACAAGCGCGCCACCTACGACAAGATCCGCTACTGGGTATCGGTGAAGCGGGGTGTCGGCGTGAAAGCCGAATTCCAATCGGTGAGCGGTAAGCTTCTCAAGACAGCCCACTTCGAATACAAAAGCACCATCGAGCATGACGGCAGACGCATCCCCTTCATCAGCAAGATGACCATCCGTGACGCCCTCATCGATGCGGAGACGGTGATGGAGTTCGGTTCGGTAAAAGTGAAGAGGGTCGCGGCCTCTGAGTTCGATCTGGGGCAGATGCAATGAAGTTATATGTTGTTTTGTTGGTGACGCTAGCGACTGCTGCGAATGCAGAAGAGTCCGCGTGGGACACTTCATGGGATGGCACGCTGTACGGCTACCTGAACGGCATGACTTTGCGAGCGGACAGCGTGCTGAATCCCGCCAATCAGATCGCGAACTTAGCTCAGCGAACCGATGTGGGAGAGGTGCGCATGAATATCAAGGCGGAGAGTGATGATGTCCGCTTCACCGCACGACCTATCTTGGCTACCCGCAACCAACATCAGACCTTGGGGTCGACTCAAAAGAGCGAGGGTTATCTGAGCCAGTGGCAGGTGCGTGTGCGCGCCGCAGAAGGGTTGAACGTGGCAGCGGGACGCGAGGTGCTGAATTGGGGTGCGGCACAATTTCGTTCGCCGTCCAGCCCCTTCTATTTTGATAATGGACGCCGGGACCCGATGCGTGAACTGATCGGTATGGATACCGTCAAGATGACGTGGACCCCGGACATGCAGAGCAGCTTCACTTTGGCGCGCATCTTTGGTGCGGGGCGTGTCGCAGCAACTTCGGATGCGTGGCGCAATACTTGGTTACTCAAGGCGGACCAACGCGGCGATGGCTATGCACTGGGTTTTGTAGCGGCCAAGGCAACCCTGAATGCAGCGTTCTATGGTGCGCACGGTCAGGTGTCTATCGATGATGAGACGATGCTCTATGCTGAGATCAGTTCATCCGAACAACTGACCGCCTTGCAATCTTCTGCGGATGTCGCGCAACCTTTCAGCGTGCTTGGTGCATCACCTCGACGTAACACGGTGCTGCTAGGTTCGACTTACACACTGCCTGATGGGCAATCGCTGACTGCAGAATATCTGCGCGATAACAATGGTTACACCACTGCGCAAGAGGCAGCGTATTTCTCACGTGCTGCGAGTTCAACCTTGTTGGCTGGGCAAGCGTTGGGCATGGCGCCGCGTTTGCTGGGGCGCGACTATGTGCATCTGGTGTGGCAGAGCAACCTGATGGAAAGTGAGGGTTACTGGCGCATGATGTACACGCGCAGCCTGACTGATGGCGGACACGAGATAGGCGCATATGGTGAGACTACATTGAGCGAACGCATCAGCGGATTCGCGACGGTGGTGGTCAGCAGTGGAAAATCGAGCCAAGAATTTTCATCGCTGTTCTCTCGCAGTATCACCGCAGGTTTGAAAGTGGCGCTGCACTGAGCGCACATGCAATCGCAATTGATTGCAACAGTCTTTGCATTTACACCCCTCCGCTCGACATCTCACGCCGCATATTTGAAGTTTCGTCGCATTCCCATGGCGTAGCTAAAACCTCCTGAATAAAGTGACGCTACCGTAATCAAACAGGAGGTCTCAATGAAACACACATCGTTTATCCGTTCCGTTCATCGCAGCATGCCATCCCTGGCGATCACTACGCTCCTTCTTGCCTTGCAGGTGGGTAGCGCCAATGCGGAAGAAACTTCGACATCGGCAATATCGCAAGAGGAAAGCCCAGATCGATGCTTTATCGGCAGCTCAGCTTTCATGCTGATGAATCTATCCAAGACAGATTCGCCGCATTACTATCAGTTGGACGTTGGCTATAACCTCAACGCAAAGGAGGCCATCATTGTTCATGCCGCAACATGGAGATACCACGCGCCCCTCGGCATTCCCTATGGCTCGTCATACGGAGCGGCGAGTGAAGACTATCCCGGTTCTGTTAGATCCAGCGGTATCGGCATTGGGTATAGACGTTTTGTGACAGAGCAATTCTTTACATCGGTTCATGCAACGGCGTTCCGCCAAACATATATGGACACCGCAAACAACGAGATTCAAAAAGGAACGCAGTTGTTCATGCAATACAAAGTGGGTTATCACATGGAATTTTTTGATAATAAGTTCTACCTAGAGCCTGCGATTACCGCGACTCATTGGCCAGTGAACACCAACCTCCCTGCCTCCTTTGCGGAGCGCGAGAAAAAATGGAAAAACTATTTCCTGTTTGAACCCAACCTGAATTTTGGGATGAACTTCTAAATGAATATCGCCGCCGTGAAGGAGAGGATCATGAACTCAAACATTGAAGCAGCCAGAATGGAATCCACAAAAGTAATGCTTTCTACGCTATGGATATTCCTCATGTTCAATTACTTGTATTGCGATGTGTTGGGGTTGATGGATTCGACAATGCTCAAGCAATTCCTGATGGGTAGGCTCGATGATGGTTTGGAGTTGACGCAAGGATTCTTGCTGGGGGCGTCTATCTTGATGGAGATTCCCATCTTGATGGTATTGCTGTCTAGGGTGTTGGACTATCGTTGTAATCGTTGGGCGAACATCATTGCAGGCGCGCTGATGGCGACGGTGCAGGTCGTCACCTTGTTCATAGGGACGCCTACTGTGTACTACCTATTCTTTAGCATCATCGAGATCGCGGGTACAACGTTCATCGTTTGGTATGCTTGGAAGTGGCGAGAATGAAGCCTGTGGGCGGGATGATAGAAGTGAGAGACTGATGAATAAATCATTATGGCGACGAGTGGTTGAGGCTTATCAAAAGCCCATGTATGTGATGGTATGTAAGCATATCTGGGGCATCGTCTTCACTGTGTTTGCCTATAACACCGCCATCGCTGGATTGCTGATGCTGGTCATGAGCGATGAGAGTTTCTGGGACAACTTTATCATCTCGCAATGTATCGGCTTCTCCATCGCGATAGTCAATACCTTGGTGATGGGGCACATCAAGTCGAGCAAATGGCGCTGGGTGGCGTTGTCCATCACCTTGCCAACCAGCATCGCAATCGGCATCACTTTGGCTTTGTGGATAACGGGTCTGGGAGATTGGAGCCACCCCCTTGCGTTGCCGACTGTATTTGTTGGTCTCTTCTTCGGCATTATCGCGGCCATCATCACGACCCTGTTCGAACAGATTGAGAACCTTGATATGGAGGTGAAGCAACGCGAACTCAATCTGGTGGAAAGCGAGAAGCGCCAGATGGAGGCGCAGCTCAAGATGTTGCAAGCGCAGATCGAGCCCCATTTTTTATTCAATACCTTGGCGAACGTCAGCAGTCTTATCGATACTGATCCGGCGCTCTCGAAAAAGCTTTTGGAGCGACTGAACGACTGGTTGCGCATTGCACTCGTGCGTGCGCGCAGCGACAGCGCTACCTTGGGCGATGAATTGGAAATGTTGGAGAACTACCTGCAGATACTCAAGATTCGTTTTGGTGAGCGTTTGCGTTGGGATACGGATGTGGATGGTGAGGCGCGGAGCATGATGTTCCCGCCGATGTTGTTGCAGCCGCTGGTGGAGAATGCAGTGCGTCACGGTATCGAGCCAAAGATCGGCGGTGGAGCGATCCGTATCCGTGCGACGCTGGATGATAGATTGCTGCGTATCGAAGTGAGCGATACAGGTGTTGGATTATTGAACAAAGACAGCTCAGGCGCTGGTCTGGCGAATGTACGAGCACGGCTGGCTACTCTATTTGGAGACCAAGGGCGTCTGTTGATCCAAGATAATCTTGGAGGCGGTGTGACCGCCATCTTGGAGTTGCCACGATGAGAGCCATCATCGCCGATGACGAACAGCACCTCGCAGAAGACCTGCGTCGTCGCCTCACTGTGCTGTGGCCGGAGTTAAAGATAATCGCAGTCGTGCATGATGGCATCGCCGCAGAGCAAGCGCTGACTGAACTCAAGCCCGACATCGCCTTCCTCGATATTCGCATGCCAGGTCAAAGCGGCTTGGATGCGGCGCGGAGTGCCTCTGTTGCGACGCGCTTGGTTTTCGTCACTGCCTTCGATGACCATGCCGTGCAGGCTTTCGAACAAGCTGCCGTGGATTATTTGTTGAAACCCGTCTCGGATGAGCGCTTGGAGCGCTGTGTTGAACGCCTACAGCAAGGCAGTCTATTCGCGCCCGATGCGATGCTGACTCGCCTGCAAAAATTACTGGCGACACCAGCCAAGCCCGAGACATTGCGTTGGTTGCGTATCCAAGTCGGGCAGACGGTACGTATGGTGGCGGTAGAAGAGGTGTGTTACTTCCAGTCCGCAGATAAGTACACCACTGTGCTCACGCGTGATGCCGAGTTGTTGTTACGTACACCCCTCAAAGACCTCATCGAACAACTCGACCCCGATCAGTTTTGGCAGGTGCATCGCGGTACATTAGTGAATGCGAAACAGATCGTTTCGGCACATCATGATCTGTTAGGTAAGGTCACGCTCTCGTTGAAAGATAGAGCCGAGAAAGTAGCAGTGAGCCGTAGCTATGCGTATCTGTTCAAGCAAATGTGAAAAGGACAACGATATGACAAAAAAAACAGCAGTCATCACGGGCGCCTCCAGCGGTATCGGCATGGAGTTGGCGCACTTATTTGCGGCGGATGGCTACGATCTGATCGTGACGGCGCGGCGTGCGGAGTTGTTGCAGAAACTTTCCGATGAGTTGATGAAATCTCACAACACTTCGGTGCGCATCATCCAGATGGACATTGCGCAGCCCTATGCGGGTGAAGCATTGTGGAAGGAGATCTGTGACATCACGCCGACTGTTGATGTATTGGTGAACAATGCGGGTGTGGGCGATGCGAGTGAGTTTTCTACTGAGCCGCCTGAAGTCATCGAGCGCATGATCCATCTCAACATCTCCACACTCACAGCGCTAACGCGTCACGCTTTGCCGCAGATGGTGTTGCGCGGCAGCGGCAAGATTTTGAATGTTGCTTCGCTGGCGGGCTATCAACCTGGTGGTCCAGGTATGGCGGTGTACTACGCGACCAAGGCTTATGTGTTGTCGTTCTCGCGAGCGATACGGTGCGAACTCGAATCGAGCGGCGTAAGTGTGACGGTGTTGTGTCCAGGGGCGACAGCAACAGAGTTCGAACAAACGGCAGGCGCAGAGAAGACTTTGTTGTTTAACTGGAGCAAGCCGATGGATGCCAAGACGGTTGCGTTGTCAGGTTATCGCGGGATGCAGCGCGGATGCGGCGAAGTGGTGCCTGGCTTCATGAATAAGTTTTTAGCGGTGAGCCCCAAACTCGCTCCAGCCTCTATCGCATTGGCTGTCAATAAAGCATTGTTGGCACGACGTGGTTGAATCATTGGAGAGAAGAATGGATAAAGAATTGCATGTGGTGTTTGGGTCTGGCCAAGTTGGTTACCCGCTGGCAGAAAAATTACTTGAATCTGGTAAGCGCGTGCGTGTGGTGAAGCGTAGCCAAGGCGATGTGCCCGAGGGTACGGAGACGATGTTGGGTGACGCGACACTGGAGTCGTTCTGTCATGAAGCGTGTGTTGGTGCGAGTGTGGTCTATCACTGCATGAACCCTGCGTATGACACCAAGCTGTGGGCAGCCACCTTGCCACGCTACATGGATAACCTCATTGCAGCAGCGAGCAAGGTGGGTGCGAGACTCGTTGTGTTGGACAATCTCTACATGCTGGGGCACACGGGGGGCAAGCCGATGAACGAAGATACGCCCGTGAATCCATGCAGCAAAAAAGGCGCGATACGCGCAAAAGTCGCCGCGCGATTGTTCGAGGCGCAGCGTAGTGGTGAAGTGCGCGCGGTGTGTGGTCGTGCGGCAGATTTCTACGGCCCGCGCGGATCGCTCACTATGTTTGGCGAATATTTCTGGAAGCCGGTGTTGGCGCGCAAGGCCGGCATGTCGCTAGGGAACGCCGATACGGTGCACACCTATCACTACATCCCTGATGTCGCACACGGTCTGGCTACGTTAGGTTGTGCTACAGATGAACAGCTCGGCGGGCAGGCATTGTGGATGTTGCCCTGCCAACCTGCGGTGACCACACGTGAGATGGTGCGTCGTTTAGAGCCTGCCGTCGGCCACACCATCCCACTCAACGTGATGCCAAGCTTCATGATGAATCTGCTTGGTCTGTTCGTTCCCATGGTGCGCGAGATCAAAGAGATGGCCTACCAATGGGACGAGCCCTTCATCGTGGACGACAGTCGCTTCCGCGAACGTTTCACCATGAGGCCGATTCGGGAAGATGAAGCGGCACGTACGACAGTGGAGTGGGCGCGCCAGACTTATTCGCGTTAGGCATCTATCTTCTAATGAGGTAAAGACACCATGACTGAATCTGCCAATTCCAAGAATTCCGAAGGCATCTTCGAGCCCTTTTCGGTTGAGACCGTGCCATGGGTGGATTTCACACTTGGTGAGCGCTTCGCCTGTAGAACACGCGCGCTTGGCGAGTTCGGCGGTGGCACCCATGTCGGGGTCTGTGTCGAAGAGTTGGCTCCGGGGAAGTCGGATTGTCCAGCGCACTATCATCACCTCGAAGAAGAGCACCTGTATCTTTTGGAAGGTACACTTTCACTTCGCCTCGGTGAAAACACATACTCACTGGTCGCTGGTAGTTACGTCTGTTTTCCGGCTGGTCAGAAGGTCGGACATTCCATCATGAACAATGGCAACACAATTGCTCGGTATCTTGTTATCGGCGAACGCAATCCCAACGATGTCATCGTCTACACAGACTCTGGTCGTGTTGGCGTTCGTCTTACTGGAGAGGGGTATCGAAAGTCAGCCACTATGGAGTATTGGGAAGACGAAAAAGGTGTATAGCTTTTCCGTCGAAGTTGGGGATTCGGTTCGTTGATTTAACTAGGTTCCCGCCTGCGCGGGAGCGACGAATTAGAACAAATCAGATACTCCGAAAATGATTCGTCGTAAATTCACTCGTTCTTTGGCAGGTGGATGTCTTTTGCATATTGAGAGGGCGTCTTGCCGATGAGTCGTTTGAAGTCGTTGATGAAATGAGATTGATCGCTATATCCCAGTTCAGTTGCGATGTCTGTCCAGTTCGTTTTCTCCACAGTAGCCGCGAACCTTGCAGCTCTTTGTAAGCGAGAACGCAGCAATATCCATTTCAATCCCACCCCCACGTATTCGCGCAAGAGTTCCTGCACGCGGCGCTCTCGCAAGTTCAATGCAAGACACAGCGAGGTGACGGTGGGTGCATCCATCACATCAGCCATTTCAATAATTCTGTCGATCAACTGAATGTTTGGGTCATAAGCTGGTTGCTTTCGCATCAGTAACGTCTCGATATGGGCGACACCGCGCTCGTTATCGGTCTCATTCAGCATCGCCGAATTCATCTCGTCAGTTGCCCATTCAAAGACTTGTTGCCCGGGCAGGGTGCTGTCGGTCAACTCGCTCAAACTCTTTCCGAAAAAAGGACGCAGACCACCAGGGTGGAACATGACGCCGAAGATGGTTCCGCTTCCTGTGAGCTCGTATTGGTATTTGCCCGTGGTGACACCAGTGATGCGTGAACCGCCCGGCATGAATGTGAGATTGGTGTAGGCAGAAGGAATGACTTCGCAAGTGAACGGAGGATGGTCGAGCAGATCCCAGCGCATCACCCAGTATTTATCCACCAGTGATGCCAACTCAGGTGCTGGGGCATATAGACGTAGCTGGTAGTACTGCGCCGCTTGGATCGGATTGAGTATCTGAATGGGCAGCGATTGAGAGGGATCGCTGAGCGCGGGTTTTTGCAAGTTGTTGGAATTTATTTGTTTTAGCATCTTCGCATCGTAAAGAAATTGGAGGGTGTGATGGTGATGATATTTTTGGAGTTGAACTGGTGGGCTGTGCTGTTGGCAACCTTCATCTATTTCGTATTGGGGGCGCTCTGGTTCACGCCGTTGTTTGGCAAATACTACGACATCGCACTGGGTTTCGATAGGCAGAAAGATTACAAATGGCCTCTCATCTATTACGTCTCCCCCTTCGTCAATAGTTTGGTCGTCAGTATCGCAACGGCCATGTTGGTCTCTCTCCTGAAAATCGAATCGCTTGCTGAAGCCGTCAGTCTCGGTCTTCTCGTCGGCATCGGTTATGCAGGTGCGATCTCTTTTAATAACGCAGTCAATCCAGTCACCCCTCGCCCATTACTTTACGGTGCAGTGACAGGCGGCTACCACGTGGTGGGTATCTCGCTCATTGCACTGGTCATCACGGCATTGCGTTAGGCAAAGCAGAAAAAAATCAGCCTGAAATTATGCAGAACCATAAGGGGAAAGTAGTCATGCACTACAGTGATCAATTACGTGTGGCGACTCAATACGCAGTGGCACTCGTTGCAATCGCTACTTTGATGCTGGCTGGGTGTGGCGGTGGTAGCAGCAGTTCTGCCCCAACCGCCCCAAGCGCACCCAGTGGCCCCACTTTGCAGTTGATGGGAGGCGCGATGCAAGGCGCGCCACTCAACCTGACAACCGCGGTGACTACATTGGCGGGTAGCGCGGTGGGTTATGCGGACGGTAGCGGGTCGTTGGCGCAGTTTAATTTTCCTTACGGTGTCACCACTGATGGGAGCAATCTATACGTGGCTGACTTTTCAAATAATCGCATTCGCAAGATCGTGATCGCCACCGGAGCAGTCAGCACTTTGGCTGGAAATGGTTTCCCCGGTTCAACTGACGGCATCGGTGCCGCAGCGCAATTCAGCCATCCAACGGGCATCACGACTGACGGTACTAATTTATATGTTGCAGGATATGGTGATCAGCGTATCCGCAAGATCGTGATCGCCACGGGAGAAGTCACTACCGTGGCAGGAAGTACGATGGGATTTGCTGACGGCACTGGGTCTGCGGCGCAATTTAATTGGCCGCGCGGCATCACTACCGACGGAACGAACTTGTATGTTGCCGATACTTCCAACAGCAATATTCGCAAGGTGGTGATCGCCACAGGTGTGGTCACTACGCTGGCAGGCAGTGTCAATGCTACATCGGGCAATTTGGACGGCATTGGATCTGCAGCAAGATTTAACAATCCCTATGCAATCACTACCGACGGCACCTATTTGTATGTCGTCGATACTTTCAACAATACCATCCGCAAAATCGTGCCCGCAACGGGCGAAGTCACCACGCTAGCTGGCGGTACCGGCTATGCAGATGGGACGGGAATGGCCGCGAGGTTTTGGCAGCCTGAAGGAATCACCACCGACGGCACAAATCTGTACATCGCAGATGTGGCCAATCAGCGCTTGCGCAAGCTAGCGATTGCCACAGGGCTGGTAAGCACACTGGCTGGCTCGGGGGTTGTCGGCTCGGTTGATGGCACTGGCACGGCTGCGCAGTTCAATAATCCCCGAGGCATCACGAGTGATGGTGCGAGTTTGTATGTTGTGGATATGTCGAATCACCGCATCCGCAAGATTCATTGAGCCAGTAGCGAATCTAACCAGACCACCCGATAAGGAAGACATCATGGATATCAAGCAGCTATTTCGTACGGCGACACACTATGCCTTCACGTTGGTTGCAATAACGACCTTCTCACTTGCGGGTTGTGGCGGTGGAGGCGGTAGTGGTAGCGGTAGCGGAGGTGGCGGTGGCACAACTGTCCCACCGCAACAGATGGGTGGGGCAATACAGGGTACCCCGCTCAATCTCACCGCAACGGTCAGCACCTTGGCGGGGAGTACGGA